>JAIOHN010000198.1 GCA_019912985.1 Anaerolineae bacterium
CGCGTCCAGGTTGCTTGCCCGACGCAAACGCTCAAAGCGCTGCTCGTCACGTTCGACCGGGTTGTTGGGGCAGCGATAAAGTTTTCCAAAATAGGGGTGACCCACGGGAACATCATAGCTGATCAAGCCCATGCCACCGCAGATTGGCTCGCGATTGCAGATGGGGCAGTGTCCGTTTTCGGGATAACGATCTTGTGGAGGGGAGGGCGGCTCATCACCGGGGCGCAGACCCTCAATGAAGCGATTCGCTCTCGTTTTCCATGCGTCCATCTTTACCCTCTCTGTTCCAGCGTTCCAGTATAGCGCGGATGTAGCGCCAACTGCGTTTATTTTGTTCAACCGCCAACCCGAAGGCTTCCGCTAGCCAGTCCTGAGGGAATTCGATTTCCGCATCTTTCAACTCGTCGGCAATCATGGGTGTCAGGGTGCCAATACTGCCCTCGTATAGTTGGTAGATGTTCGGTCGCGCAGGGACTTCTGGTGTTTTTGCCTCGGCAGGGTTCCAATTGCCTTGTTCCACATTCCGCAGCGCATCCCGACCCTGTGGCGTGTTGGCGAAATAGAGAATCTCGCTTTCATTATTGACCGGCACCAGCGCCCGCAGCAGTGTTCCCCGTTGGGCTGCTCGTCGCAGTGCGCCTTCCAGCATCGCTTCACCATCGCGTTCCGGCGAAAGCCTCGCCAGCCCACTCATAAGCGCTTTGTTTTGCCTGAAATCGCGCATCGTCAGGTAGCGAAAATCGCCTTCCTGGTGTTGCAATGCCCAAAAGCTGAACAGGGTGATTTTAAGCTCGGCCAGATCGTCAATTTCCGGCAGTAGTTCGGTAAAAAATGCTTCCGGCATCCAGATGTTTTTTTGTTGGCCGGAGCGAAATCCACGAAACTGTTTCATCGACCACTGCTCAAATCAATGCTGTGTGCGCGTGCATCCATAAACCGGGTAATGGCCTTGTCAAAATAGAGCGAAATGGTGTCGGTTGGGCCATTACGATGCTTGGCGATAATGACATCCGCCTGGTTAGGAAATTCTGTAGCTTCATTATAAACTTCATCGCGATATAAGAACATCACGATGTCGGCATCCTGCTCGAGGCTGCCGGATTCACGCAGGTCGCTCAATTGTGGGCGCTTATCATGGCGCTGTTCCACTGCACGTGAAAGCTGCGCCGCTGAAAACAAGGGGATGTTCAGTTCGCGTGCCAGTTCTTTGAGGCTGCGGCTGATAAAGCTGACTTCCTGCACACGGTTGTTTTCGTAAATGCCGCCCGCGCTCATCAACTGCATGTAGTCTACGATAATCAGGTCGAGCCCATGCTCCCGTACCAGACGGCGGCATTTGGTGCGGATTTGCGTGGGGGTGAGGGCTGGTGTGTCGTCGATGAAAATCTGGTAATCACCGATGCGACCCATAGTCTCCACCAGCCGCTGCCATTCCTGCTGGTCGATCTGCCCCAGGCGCAGCCGCTGCATACTGATGCCGGTCTCCATCGAGAGGATACGTTGCACAATCTGCTCAACGCCCATCTCCATTGTAAACACGACGATACGTTTGCCATAACGTGCCGCGTTCAGGGCCAGCGACAGCATAAAGCTGGTTTTACCCATACCCGGGCGACCAGCAAAAATTAACAGGTCGGACTTTTGCAGCCCGCCCAACAGCGCGTCCAGTGATCGAAACCCGGTTGGCAGGCCTAATGCTTTATCTTCGCTGCCCACCAACCCTTCAATTTGTCCAAAGTATTCAATCAACGCATCCCGAAATTCAACAACATCCCGGCTGACCTGCCGCTCGGTGACGTTGAACAGCCGTGCTTCAGCTTCGGCGGTTACATTCTCTATTGACAGCTCTTCATTGAAGGCCAGCGCTTTAATCTCATCTGATGCGCTGATCAGTTTGCGCCGCAGGGCTGCGCGCTGCACTAGTTTGCCGTAAATCTCAGCATTGGCTGATGAGGGGGTGTTATTGACCAGGTTCAGCAGGTAATTCTGCCCGCCGACCTCGTGCAAGCGGCCAATGTCCTGAAGTTCTTTCGAGACGGTGAGGTAATCGTAATCCTCATTGCGCCCCATGATGCGCTCAATCGCGTTCCAGATCCAGCGGTGCCGCAGCAGGAAAAAATCGTCCTCCTTAAGAAAGGACGCCAGATTAAAATATAAGCTGGTGTTGGTTAACAACGCGCCGAGGACCGCTTCTTCCGCTTCCTGACTGTATGGTACGGATGGCTGTGCGCCGTTGTTATGCGGTTGGTCCATCATGGCTCACCTGGGTGAAAACAAAACGGCACCACGTGCCGTTCGATACTGCTGAAATATGGTGAATGTCGATTTATTCTTCGTTATCTTCGAGATCGTCGAGGTCGAGGGTGTCCAAAAAGTCGGCAAACGCGCTCAAACGCGGCTCCTCGCCTTCACCCTCGGTCTGATTCTCGATGTCTTCCTCTTTGATAATGGAGGCTTTTTCCATCACAGTCTCAGCTACGAAAATGGGTGTTTTGACGCGAACGGCCAGTGCGATAGCGTCACTGGAACGCGAGTCGATTTCAAGCTGCTTTCCATTGACTTCGACGACGATCCGGGCGTAAAAAATGTCATTTCGTAAGTCACTGATGAGAACATGGACAACTTTGCCGCCCAGTTCCTGGATTATGTTTTTCAACAAATCATGCGTGTTTGGACGTTTCACAGGTTGTTCCTGGAGTTCGATGGTAATAGCGTCAGCTTCGCACTGCCCAATCCAGATCGGCAGATAACGATCGCTGTTCATATCCTTCAGTACAATCAGCCTCTCCTGCGACATGAGGCTCACGCGGATGCTATCAATGACTACTTCTATCATAATTGATCTACACTCTAACTCTTGGAGTACCGGTAGGGACTCACTTCATTGACATGACCTCTAGAGGGATTATACACTGAAGCGCGGATACAGCAAGAACATTCTCTAAAAACCGTATCATTCTAAGGATGAAATAATGCAGATCAAGGGAGCCTTATTACTTCGCCCCGGTGAGCGTTTTGTCATTGAGAATTTGACACTTCAACCACCTCAAGCGGGTGAAGTGCTGGTTCGTATTGCCGCCAGCGGTGTTTGTCACAGTGACTACCATGTAATGTCTGGCACTACCCAACATCCGATGCCCTGTGTCTGTGGACACGAGGGGGCAGGCGTGGTGGAAGCAGTAGGCGAAAACGTCAGCCGGGTGCAGGAGGGCGATCACGTTATTTTGAGCTGGGCACCGGATTGCGGACAGTGTTTCTACTGCCAGCATGGCAAGCCGAACCTGTGCGATACCTATGTCGGGCCGATCTGGGCCGGGACAATGCTGGATGGCACAACGCGTCTTTCATGGAACGGACAGCCTGTCTATCATTACTGCGGGCTGGCCTGTTTTGCAGAATATGTGGTGGTTTCTGAGCGTAGTTGTGTCCCTGTCCGCAAAGATGTGCCGCTGACAGTCGCATCGCTGGTTGGCTGCGCTGTGGCGACCGGTGTTGGCGCGGCCATGTACACTGCCGAAGTGCGTCCCGGCGAAAGTGTCGTAGTTTACGGTGCTGGCGGTGTGGGCCTGAACATCATCCAGGGGGCGGCATTATGCGGTGCTTCCACCATTATCAGTGTGGATACCAGCGCGGCGAAAATGGCGATTGCACGTGAGTTCGGCGCGACTCATACGCTGGCCGCTGGCCCTGATGTCCACAATGCTATTCGCGATCTCACGGGTGGGCGCGGGGCCGATCATGTTTTCGAGGCAGTCGGTGTTCCATTCGTTCAGGAAGAGTCACTGGGTGCGGCTCGCCCTGGTGGCACATTAACGCTGGTGGGCTTATCGCCAATGGGATCAGGAACCAATCTCCCTGGCGCGATCATTACCCGTGAGGAAAAGACGATCAAAGGCAGCTACTATGGCACGGTCAACGCCAGCCGTGATTTCCCGCTGTTTATTGATCTTTACCAGGCAGGCCGCCTTAAGCTGGATCAACTGGTCACGCGTGAGTATCCACTGGAAGAGATCAACACCGCCTATGATGCGATGCTCAGTGGCGATAGCGCGCGCGGTGTGATCGTCTTCTGATGCGAACCGCTAAGGGTTTTGTGATATTCTGGCTGCTGCTGGGAGTACTCCTGGCAGGATGCCAGCAGCAGGAACCGGATGGTGGTCCGTCGCGCAATGTGGATGTTGGCAGTCGCAGCCAGCTCTATACCTTTAACAGCAATGCCGAAGGTTGGGATACCTACACCATGCCCGGTGATCAGGCCCTGTTTCGCGTGAATGAGGGCGCATTAGAAGGGGCCGCCCTCGCCGATCAGGGATACATCTGGTCACTCGATCATGAAACGCAGGATGATGTCATTATCAATGCCACCTTGAAGCAGACTGAAGGTGGGCTGGGCAGTGTCTTTGGCGTGATGTGCCGCGCTGACGAACGCGGAAATGGTTATTACTTTCTCATTTCCAGCGACCAGATGTTTTCCATTCGGGTTGCAACCGATGCACGTGATGAGCTGTATGAAGTGCTGCCCTGGCAGCGCCATCAGGCGATCAAGCCCGGTTATGTCACCAACGAAATTCGCGCCGTCTGTGTTGAGGATTACCTGGCGTTGTTCATCAATGATGTTTTTATCGCTGAAGCAGTAGATACTGAGCTTTCCAGCGGGCAGACCGGAGTCACGCTGGCGGCTGTAGACCAGACGGCCTGGGTGCAATTCGATCAGGTTCGGGTTCGTGATGCGGTGATGTATGGTGAATGAAAAGGGCGGCTTTTACAGCCGCCCGATGACATTTGCTTAGGGGATGGTTAATACCTGCCCCACATCCAGTCGATCTGGATTGGGTAGTTGGTTCGCATTCTGAATGGCTTGAACCGTGGTGCCAAAGCGCTGCGCGATGATGTACAACGTATCGCCCGGTTGGACAGTGTAGGACTGGCCGCCGGACCCATCACCAGGGACGGGCAGTTGCGTGGGTGTGGCATTCACTGTCTCATCTGGCGCGCTGACCGCTTCCTGGCCGCTCCCACAGTTGGGCAGTTGCAATCGCTGGCCGATCTGGAGGATAGGATTGGCTCCAGCCAGTGACGGGTTGGCATTTTTCATCTGCTCAACCGTCGTGCTGTTATTTATCGCAATTCGGTATAGATTGTCACCGGGTTGGACCACATAAACACACTCAGGGTTCTCTGAGCCACCATCGCCTGAAGTCAAGAACGCAGTCGGCGTAATCAAGCCGCCCGGTGTGGCGGTCGTTTGCAGCACTGGCAGCGGGGTTCCTGCTTCAGTGGTGGGAATCAAGGGACTTACCGGTGTGATAAATTGTGCCGGAGTTGCGTCGCCATTGCCAGGAATTGTGGTTGGGGTATCTGGCTGCGGCAGATTGGGCGTATCAGTCGGTTGGGCAATAATTGTCAGCGGAATCGAGGTTGGTTCGCCGCTGTCCATGCTGTCGCCAGGAATCGTTTCAGCCGTGGCGTCGAAGGCTGACGTGTCCTGCTGGGTGGGTTGCATCTGCTCAATGCTATCACTGGTCGGTTCCAGTGTGCTGCTGGTCGATTGCAGCGATTCACCTGCCTCCTGAAAGCAGCCTGTGAGCGCAAATATGAGTATTAAAATCAATGCCCAGCGTATGAACATCCTACCTACTCTCCTCGATGCATTCCCTCATGAGCATACACCGAAGTGTTGAGATAGGCAATTCTCGGATTGATGGATATTGTGTGAATTCTTGTGGTAAGCTAAAAATAGTTTGATGTGCTAACGATTTTCATTTTACGAAAGGGCGGGTTTTGACATCGTATACAAGACGACGTGTGCTTGTGATCGACGACGACCAGGAATTGCAGGAGCTAGTACAAGTTCTGCTGTCGAGTATCGGTGTAGAGACTGTTTCTGCCATGAGTGCAGCAGAGGGCGCGGAGATTTTAAGAACGCCACCGTTACCTGATCTGGTTGTGCTTGATCTGATGCTGCCGGATGTCAGCGGATTGGAATTGCTGCGCCAGATGCGACAGGTCGAGGCCTTTGACTCACTACCGGTGATTATCCTGTCCGCGTTGGCGGACCCTGAACAGATTCGTGATGGTCTCAAAATCGGAGCCGACCGCTATATCACCAAGCCTTATATCTCCAGCAATCTGACCAGCGTGGTCCTGGACGTCATGCGTACGGGGCGTCGTAAATCCTCATAATATGACAATGACCGAAAGTGAACTCACCATCCTCAGCCTTGTTGCTGAAAAACCCTGTCACGGCTATGAAATCCAGCAGATCATTGATGAGCGTGGACTGCGTGAATGGCTGGCGATTGGGTTTTCCAGCATCTACTATATTTTGAATAAGCTCGAACAGCAGGGCTTGCTGACCAGCGAGCTGGACATCAATGGCCCTGGTCCGGCGCGCAAAATCTACCAGATTACCGATGCCGGGCGGGGCTTACTCCAGACGGCGATTCAGGAACGTCTCAGCCAGTTGCGCAGCTTTGGCTCGGGCTTTGAGCTTGGCCTTGCCAATCTGAACGCGATGTCCCCCCGCCAGGTTTACCAGGCGCTGGTCCAGCATCGTGCAAGTCTGGTGCAGCGGCTGGAAAGCCTGCAAAAAGCCTGGGCGCGACATCAGCAGGACGACAATCCGCTTCAGGATCATACGCGCGCACTATATACCTACAGCCTGTCTATCGCTCAGGCGGAATTGACGTGGCTGATGGATTTTCTGGAAAGCTGGGTGGCGCGTTATCCGCAGGCAGCGAATCAACCTCCTGGCAGCGATGCGGTGAATCCGGCGCAGGTAATTCAACGCCTGAAACGCCCGCCACGGACCACGGAGGAATGAGTTCGTAAACCACAAAATTCGCGTTTGCAAAGGTGCGCTGTACGCTGAAATCAGCCGCTTGTAGTGTATCCAACCACGGCACGATAGCTGCATTTGCTGGCGCAGGCAGATAGCGCGCGCCGTCCTCACATAAAGTAAGCGCGTTCTCTACCAGCGCTGACGGTGTTGGATAGTAGACGCGGCGTTTGTCGTGCCACTGTCCCAGGTAGTAATCCAGTTCCCATCCCAACCAGTGATCGTAAATGACGGTCGCTACCGGCTTGGCGTTCAGATAGGCCGCGACCTCATCAACGCCAGCATAATATGTGCCACCATTGTTGATTGAGTTTGGGAGAGCAAGACTGCTCACAAAGAGCAGGGGAGCCAGTATCCCTAGGGCTAAATTTGATCGTGGCAGCAGCACCAGCCCACGCGCCGTAAACAGCACCATCAGCGGCAGCAGCGGCAGTAAATAGCGGTCGTAGGTGTTGAATGCGATCAGCCAATGCAGCCAGCCGTAGGTCACGCAGTAGCTGACGATCAGCAGGTCGTAGGCGGTGGTTCGCCAGCGGGATTGTCTGAAAATACGATAGATAAGCCCCGCAAGGCCGATGCTGGTGAGTGCCAGTGTCAACCAGTCTGGTCCTAACATCACTTTGCCGTAGGATAACCA
>JAIOHN010000199.1 GCA_019912985.1 Anaerolineae bacterium
GAAGTGGCGGCATCGCTAGTTGGTGGTCGTCAGGTGGCTGCAACTGTCGTCTCTCCAGAAACGACACCCTTTGCCCGTATCTTCGGTGAGCGAATCGGCCAACTCCTCAAACATGAACATGAAACGAAGGGCGTTCAGTTCAAACTCGAAAGCGAAGTTACGCAAATCGTTGGCAGAAACGGTAAGGTGCATGGCGTTGAGCTAGCTAGCGGAGAATTGCTTCAAGCAGACTTCGTTGTGGTGGGTATCGGTGTTAGCCCTTCCACAGGCTTTCTGAAAGCTTCGGGCCTGAGTATCGATGGGCGTGATAGCTCGGTGAGAGTCAATGCCCTTTTGCAGACCAGCGCCCCCGATGTTTATGCAGCAGGTGATATCGCGCGCTGGGACAACGGTACTCCAGAAGGCCAACGTATCGAGCACTGGCGTGTAGCGCAACAGCACGGTGTGGTTGCAGCACAAAATATGGTGGGCCGACGTGTGGACATCAACCACCTTGTCCCCTTCTTTTGGACTCATCAATGGGATATTACGCTTCGGAGCGTCGGACATGCATCTCAGTGGGATGAGATCATTTATCGCGGCGATGTTGAAGCAAAGGACTTTGTAGCATTCTTTGTCGCTGATGGTCAATTGATGGCGGCGGTTTCCTGTAACAGAGACGAGGAAATAGCAGCGCTAGAATTCATCATGCAAGACAAGCTGTCCCTGACGCCAGCACAGATGGAAAGTCCCGATTTTGATCTAGTCGCATATGCGACGGGGAATTAGGAGTAGCTATGCAAGCGCAAAAGTTCCTGTCCGCCAGCTACCAAAACGGACATCAGACACAGGATAAGACTCATTCCCAGGAGTTTCGCCAACGCTATCAACTTGACTTTCCGCCTATAGACATCGAAGCCATTGATGTGGCTGTACACCAGATACTTGGCGCAGTTGGGGAAAATGTACAACGTGAAGGCTTGCAGCGGACACCTAGTCGGGTTGCTAAAGCCTATGAGGAGCTACTGGCTGGTTACCGGACAGATCCTGCTCAACTTATTAATGGAGCATTGTTCAATGTGGACTATGACGACCCGGTCATCGTCCGCAACATTGAATTTTCCTCCTTATGTGAGCATCACATGCTACCTTTTTTCGGGCATGTTCACGTTGCTTACATACCGAATGGGCGGGTGGTTGGGCTGTCCAAAATACCGCGCATTGTCGATATGTTTGCGCGTCGACTTCAGTTGCAGGAGGAGCTGACGCGCCAGATAAGTGATTTCCTTGATGAGGTGCTTGAACCGAAGGGTGTGATGGTCGTCGTTGATGGCGTTCACATGTGCTCAGTAATGCGCGGTATCAAGAAACAGGATGCGCAAATGCGAACGAGTGCGCGGCGAGGTATCCTCCGCGAAAACCCTCAACTTGAAGCAGCAGTGTTCGCACTTTTTGGCCTCGATTCATAATCCTCTTTCGGTGATGGTATCCAGTTTGGCGTGTACACTCCAAGCAGATGTGCGCGCCTTTTCTGTTCTATATAAGTGTTTGTAAGGTTATTTCAGATCCAGCAATAATAAGCCAATTATACAAGGTATAACTTGACAAATTACCGAACGCCTCTATACTTGTAGATATAGCTCAATAAACAAGGAGGTAAAAATGAGTGCTACATCGCAAATTGCGGCCACAAGAGACCTGCATAACCCCGGATATCAAGCTTATCAGATACTTCACACAGGTTTTTCTCTCGCACCAATACTGTTCGGGTTGGACAAATTCCTCAACTTAACGGTCGACTGGACGCAGTATCTTGCACCGATTGTCGCAAATATAGTGCCCGCAAGCACATTCATGGTCATCATGGGTGTTGTAGAAATCATTGCGGGGTTGCTTGTATTCTTCAAGCCTCGCATTGGTGCATACGTTGTAGCTGCATGGCTCTTGGGCATCATAATGAATTTGCTGCTCATCCCTGGTTTCCTGGATGTGGCGCTCCGTGACTTTGGCCTCCTCCTGGGTGCCTTGGCCCTGGCAAGACTTAGCTCAGTTTATGCTCAGGACTAGGGGAATATGAGCGAATCTATTCAATCCACTTCTGACGTTCAGCAGCAGATATTGGCCTTTGTCAAGCAGCAAGGTGAAGCGACAAATGCTGAGATAGCGGACTATCTTCAGGTGTCGTATGAAGCTGTGCGTCAGCAGTTGCGACAATTGGAAGCCAGCCAGATTGTAGTTCCACGGCAGAGACGGGACGCTGAAAGGAGTGCTGGTCGCCCAACGACTGTTTACGCATTGAGCGCAGCAGGGGACCATCTTTTCCCTAAATCTTACGACGAATTGGCTGTTGATCTACTAGATACGCTCGCACCGGCATTAGGACCTGAGGCATTACGAGAAGTTTTGAAACAGCTCACCGAAAGCAACGTTCAGTACTGGCAACCGCGCCTACAGAACAAAATGCTCTTTGAACGATTGGAAGCGTTGAAGGGCATTTATCTGGAGGAGGATGCCTATATGGACGTGGACAACACTGACGGTGAGTTACGTCTTGTTGAGCGGAATTGCCCATACCTTAACGTGGCTACTCGTCGTCCAGCTCTCTGTAGTGTAACGGTATCTACGGTAAGCCGCCTGATAGGGTATCGTGTTTCTCGTGAGAAACGCTTTCAGGTTGGTGACGGACGGTGTGTGTTCAAGGTACATCTGGATGAACCGCTTCGATCTGATGATTTCCGGTTTGCATTTGAAGATGAATGGCATCTCTTAGGTCGAGAGTAAAATAATTCGGGATTTGTTCTCCACACTGTGGCGTCGAGATAATCCGAGGAGCAATTCGCATGTCAGCACCAGCATCAGAACTCTTTATTGACGGTGGGAATCCACAGGAAACTCAATCGGCGAATGATTTGCTCAGATCACTTCGTCCGGACTGGCAGCGAGGTATCGACGGTCAAACGACTAATCCCACATTGGTTGCCAAGAATCCGGATGTTCAAGGGTATTTGCGCTCTGGAAAGAGATTAACACAGGCTGAAGCGTTAGCGGAATACCGAAAGATCATTGAAGCTGTTTCCTATGTCACAAACGGCCCTGTATCTATCCAAGTGATTGCAGATCAGTCGACCAAGGCCGACGACATGTTAAGTCAAGCCAGGCGATATCGTGACTGGATACCCAATGGTGTCGTTAAGTTTCCTTGCACAGGAGAGGGGCTGGCCGCGGCTGAGATTTTCTGTCAGGAATTTCCGGTAAACATTACCCTGAATTTTACCCAATCGCAGGCGGCAGCAGTATTTCAGGCGACACGTCATGCGAAATTCAGAGTGTTTGTTTCTCCGTTCGTTGGACGCTTAGATGATTGGGGTGAGAATGGAATGGATCTGGTTGCAAACGAACTGAAAATGTACGCGGCAGGCGACAGTCATGTCGACGTGCTCACCGCCAGTATTCGAAATGTCCAGCACCTCCTGTATGCGATTTACCTGAAATCTCCAGCAATCACGATTCCGTTTAAGGTTTTCCAGGAATGGGTCGATTTGGAGCTGCCTTTGCCAGACAATTCCTTCGACTACAACCCAAAGGATTTGAAGCCAATTACCTACCAGGAATATGTGCTCGATCAAGATTGGAGAAGCTTTGATCTTGCTCACCAATTGACGGATGCAGGATTGACCAGATTCATGCAAGATTGGCAGGGCATGATCAAATAGCAGCTTCAAAGGATTTCTCGATCGCCTATGCTTGTAACTTGTAACCGCTATGTCTACAGCCTATATTGCAACGGGTGATGGTTATAGCACCACGATGGCGGAGGGAATTGTCCAATAACACTGTTTTACTGCATTATTGCAGTCGCTCTAACAGTTCCTGAAGGGTGACTCGTATTCGTCGAAGCTCTTCCTTATGGGCTACTGTTAATTCCCTCAGTAGCTCATCTCCCCGTGGAGTTAAGGCAATAAAGACCTGTCGACGATCTTCCGTCGATGACTTGCGGATAACCAATTCCTGTGCGGCCAGGCGATTCACAAGCCCGACTGCGCTATGGTGTTTAATTTGTAACCATTCCGCAAGTTCCCCAACAGTCACATAGTCTCGTCCCGGAAACCCTTTGATGGTCAACAATGCTTGATGCTGCTGGGGTGTGATTCCGACATTTTGCGCCGCTTTTTCGCTAAAGCGTAGAAATTGGCGCAGATAATGCCGAAATGCTGCCAACGTTTCATATTCCTCTTGGGATATAGTTTGCGGTTTCACCAGGGTGATTTGAAACCTTTCCCCAACAACTGGCAAAGTTTACACATTATAGCAAACGAAAAGACAGCCAACAGGCCATTGATTTGTATCGTACTGCGATATAAAATCAATCGTTTCCTGGCTGCAATGTGCCGTTTGTTGGAGAAAACTATGCCTGACCGTGTGAACCTCGATAAACAAGAGATAAATCTATCAGTACAAAGCGCTAATTTGCGGCTTGTACATCTGTCTATCCTTGCGGCAGTTATCGGCATCATTGCCGGTGTGGTGGCTTACCTTCTACTGTCCCTAATTGGACTTATAAGCAACCTGGTCTTCTTTCAGCGTATTGCACTGGAGATTCCCGATCTTCAGGGCCATACACTTGGGCTGCTTGTTATCGCCGTACCTGCTGTGGGGGGTCTCATCATTGGTCTTATGGCAAAGTACGGTTCTCCCAAAATTCGGGGTCATGGCATTCCAGAGGCCATGGAAGCCGTATTGACGAACCGGAGCCGAATTTCGCCGAGTATCGCTCTGCTCAAACCTATCTCGGCTGCTATTGCTATTGGCACTGGTGGGCCGTTCGGTGCGGAAGGCCCCATTATTCAAACCGGGGGAGCATTTGGATCTCTCGTCGGACAGCTTATTCATGTAACAGCCGCAGAACGAAAAGTCTTATTGGCTTGCGGGGCAGCAGCGGGCATGGCAGCGACCTTCAGCACGCCAATTGCTGCGGTGATTTTGGCTATCGAACTCCTACTATTTGAGTTCAAGGCGCGATCATTTATTCCGCTTGTCATTGCAAGTACACTGGCAACGACGGTTCATCTCGGACTTATGGGACGCGGCCCAATGTTTGAGGTTGAACCGCTTGATTTTGGTATTCCTAATGCTTTGCCGTTCTACATCACACTTGGGTTGTTGTGTGGTGTTTTTGCTGTTGGCTTCAGCAAGGCGCTTTACTGGGTAGAGGATCAATTCGAACGGCTGCCCATTGATTCGATGTGGTGGCCCGCGATTGGCAGCCTGATGCTGGGTATCATTGGATTTTTCGTGCCTCGAGTGCTGGGAGTCGGCTATGAGACGATCTCTGGTATCCTCAATAATGAGTTCCCAATTGGTATTCTGCTTGGCATTGTCGTCTTTAAGAGTCTTGCCTTGTACCTGACGTTAGGGTCAGGCACGTCTGGTGGTTTACTTGCACCAACCTTTATGGTCGGCGCGGCCCTTGGTGCAATGTTTGCCATGCTTGTTAATACAATCATTCCTGGTGCTAATCTATCTCCTGGTGCTTTCGCACTGGTAGGGATGGCATCAGTCTTTGGCGCAGCATCTCGCGCCACCTTCACCTTCATTATTTTCGCATTTGAAATCACGCGCGATTACAACGCGATTCTTCCGTTGATGCTTGTCTGCGTGATTGCCGATCTGGTGGCGCTGCGTTTTATGCGAAATTCTATCATGACTGAAAAATTAGCTCGGCGCGGGCTTCGTATTCATCAAGACTACGAAACGGATGTTATGCAGCAAGTTATAGTTTCTGAGGTCATGGATCGCAATCCGCCCAAGATTGCCAGCACAATGCCCCTTACTGAACTTGCAGATCGCATTGCACGGGGCGATCCACTCACTACTCACCGACAGGGCATTTCAATAGTTGACGAGGAGGGGCAGCTTGTTGCCATCATTACACGTGGGGATGTCCTGCGCGCCCTGGAGCAAAATGATGACTCCGCCATGACCGTCCTTGATGCCGGGAATCGCACACTGCTGGTAACCTACCCAGATGAACTCGTCCATGATGCCTTAAGCAAAATGCTCCAAAATGATGTGGGCCGTCTACCTGTTGTCGATAGAAACAACCCTCGTCAATTGGTAGGGTATCTCGGACGTGCGGATATACTTGAGGCGCGTTTGAAACGGTTAAATGAAGAGAATGTGCGGGAACCCGGGTGGTTACAACGGGAGCGTCAGAAATGATCTTCAAATGGGAAGTTCGAGAATTGACCGGCAGGAATTGTCTTGTACCTTCGATTTACCGTTCATATCATTCGGTGATGCATCTATAATGGCATCTATTCGCCACAATTAAATCAACAAAGTCATTTGTTATGACTCAGCCAGGAGGTCCCACCACCTCTCTACGCTCATTCTTACCAGAACTGGTTTATTTTGAGGACCTTTCCGACGATGAATTAGATCGATTGGCGCGAGTGAGTGTTCGTCGGCATTATGATGCTGGTCAGATCATTTTCCTTGAAGACGAACCAGCAACCGGGCTTTGGATTATTGAAAAAGGTCGTATTAAGATTTACAAGATTAGCCCGGATGGCGTTGAGCACATTCTTCACATTCTTGGACCGCGGGATACCTTCAATGACATTGCGACATTCGATGGCGGCAACAATCCTGCCGATGCCGCCGCATTGAGCCGGACAGAAGTTGATGTTATTCCAGCCGAGGTATTGATAGACCTCATTGCGGAGAATAGTGACTTTGCTCTGAAGGCGGTGCGCGTTCTGGCAAAACGGGTACGGTCGCTAGTGGGCCAGATCGAAAGCCTTGCGCTGTATTCTGTCACTGTGAGATTGTCGCGCTTTCTTTTAGATCAGATCGAAGACCCCTCTCTAAGTGGACCAGGCGTCACGCGAACTGCCATCGCGGCGCACCTGGCAACAACGCCTCAAACCATCAGCAACGCCTTGCGCGAATTGGAACACGCCGGTGTCATCGAATTTGACCGGCATCGCATCTGGATTATCGATGAGCCAAAGCTGCGTTCAATTGCCATGTTATAAGCGTCTACGAGCGTTTCGCCTTGACTTAATCCAGCTTAAATACAATTTGCCTGACAAGCCCTACCCTTGAATGAGATGCCATCACAGGCTTGAAACTCACCAAGGAGGTCGTATGTCCTGGCAAACAGCAGAAAAATTCCTGGAACTACTCGCGGCTGATCGCAATCTACAAACCCATCAGAAGTTAGCTGACGCCTGGACAATCCTGGCGCTGACACGTTTTGCCAGGGGTAAAGGTTTCATATTCTCTGAAGCAGACCTGAAGATTGCGATGGAATCTTTCTCCCAACAGCGACAGGCAAATAGGCACTGACTAAATGGAGGTTCACATGTCTAAGATCGGACTGTTCTATGGCAGCAGTACATCACAGACGGAGTATGTTGCCTACGATATTCGTGACATGATTGATGCCCAGCTCGGACCAGATACAGTCATGGTTCACAATGTCGGCAGCAGCGATATGCATGAAATGCTGGACTATACCGACCTGATTCTCGGTATTCCAACATGGGATATCGGCCAACTTCAGGTCGATTGGGACATCAAATGGGAAGAATTGGAATCGCTTGACCTGACCGGGCACAAGGTCGCTGTCTTTGGCATGGGTGACCAGTATGGCTACCCGGATACCTATCTGGACGCAGCGGGGATGTTAGCCGAGACGGTGCTGGCACTGGGCGGCGAACTGGTCGGTTATACGCGCATGGATGAGAGTTACCAGTTCGGGCATTCACTGTTTAAGGAAGGTGAATATTTCATGGGCCTCGCTCTGGATGAGGACCATCAGCCGAAACTGACCAAAGGGCGCCTGGATACCTGGATCCAACAGGTGTTGATAGCTTTCGGGTTAATTGAAGCGACGGCATCCACTGTACATGAATAAGCGGTGACCGACGAATCACCGAGGTAATTCGGAGAGGGTCGGAGTCGTATCGTTATCGATTATCACCGTTTTTAATCCGGCTTAAATACAAAGCTGCCCTTGTCCCGTATCCTGAAGACAGAAAGGGATCAAAAACAGCCATTCTTGATCCAAAGTCGCAAATCCGATCAACGATGGATAGAAGGATAATCCAATGAAATCCAAACAACTACTCGAAAACCTCGAGTTTCATGATGCTGAACCGTTCGCTCAACCGCTCCTGGTCGATCAATACAGTCGTATCATCCGTTGGATGCTCAAGCCCGGGCAGCAAATTGCCGAACACAAGGTGCCACATTCGCCCTTTTATGTGGTCGTCTTGAAGGGGCAGGGAATGTTTTCAGGTCGTGATGGACGAGAACAGGCCTATGGAGCTGGTTCATTACTCGTCCTTGAACCGGGTGAAGCTCATACGGTGCGTGCCCTGGACGACGAGCTGGTCTTCATCAGTTTCATGCAGGCTGTGGATGATATGAGGCCGGACCGGACTGGCGGAGAAATTGGACGCGAATAGTTCGAGAAAGTGCTGACCCTATGAGCACGGAATGGATGCCTCAGATCAACCAGGCAAAATGCACCGCGTGTGGCGACTGTATCGCGGTTTGTCCAACCGATGCGTTGGGGTGGCAGGCAGGCAAGGCTGCACTCCTATACCCGGACCTTTGCACTTACTGCACCCTCTGTGAGGATGTCTGTCCGGTCGGTGCTATCGACTTACCCTTTCTCATCGTGAAACGTAATTTTAGCGAGAAGACCCGATATGAACAAACAGCTAAGCCCTAATCTTGTGGCAGCCATCCTGATCGGATTCACTATCCTGTTTCTGGCGATTTTGCCGGTACGGATTCAACTGGTTCCAAATGATGTCGAAGCGCAAGAGACACCCCTTCAATCAGAATCTATTGCAGTTGCTCAGGCAGAGCCGAAAGTGGTTGAATATACGCTCCGAACCATTTTGGGACAGACGCCACCGATGGCATATATCGGGGTGGGTGGCGATATTGACGGACAGATCAACCCGTCGTTGAGCGCAAATGTGGGCGATACCGTGCGAATTACGGTTATCAACGGCGACCCGGTGCTGCACGATTTGACTATTGATGAGTTCAACGTGACAACTGGCGATCTGCTGCTTCAGGATCAGAGTGCTACCGTTGAATTCATCGCGGACAATCCCGGCGATTTTGTCTATTACTGCTCAACGCCCGGTCACCGTGAGGTTGGCATGTGGGGAACACTGACAATCACGGGCGAAGCGCCCGCCCAAGCAGTTCATGCTTCAGCTCCTGAAGTTGCCGTCATACCAACGGTTGTCCCGGCAGTTGCTGATGCGGTTTCCGTCGTGCATGATCCCGCAGATTTGCCTGCGCCCATCGGAGATCGCGGGCCGACTGACGTGCGTGTTGACCTGAGCGCGGTCGAGGTCAATGGTGTTCTGGCTGACGGCACGACGTATCGCTACTTTACATTCGACGGCACAGTCCCTGGCCCGATGATCCGGGTACGGGTAGGGGATACCGTTGAACTGCACGTCCGTAATGACACGAGCAGCCAGTTGCAGCACTCAATCGACCTGCACGCGGTTACTGGTCCGGGCGGCGGTGCAGTCTACACCCAGACCAACCCCGGTGAGGAAACCACGTTTACCTTTAAGACACTGGCACCAGGTGTATACGTCTACCACTGTGCCACACCAAGCGTGGCACACCACATCGCCAATGGCATGTTTGGACTGATCGTGGTCGAACCGCCTGGCGGCCTGCCTCCAGTAGATCGTGAATTTTATGTGATGCAGAGCGAAGTCTACAGCGTCGAACCGTATGGCACGCAGGGCCACCTCACATTTGACCACGCAGCGATGCTCGATGAGCGGCCACAGTATTTCGTCTTTAACGGCGCAGCCAACGCGCTCACGGCGGATGAGTACGCTTTGCGCGCGAACGTCGGTGAGACGGTACGTATTTTCTTCGGTGTCGGTGGACCTAATTTCATATCTTCATTCCACGTCATCGGTGAAATATTTGACCGAGTATATAACTACGGCTCATTGACGACTCCGCCACTGACCGACGTGCAGACGACCTTGGTTCCGCCCGGCGGCGCGACGATGGTCGAGTTCAGGCTCGAAGTACCGGGTCGTTACATCCTGGTGGATCATGCTCTGGCGCGGGCAGAACGTGGACTGGCGGGCTATCTCTACGCCGAAGGTGAAGAGAACCCGGCGATTTTCCATGGCGAAGGCGCCGCCAATGACTCCGGTCATTAGTCTATGTACGTAAACCTCTGGTGGTGGGAAACCTCCGCCAGTGGGCCATATCTGTTGAGAGCCGCCTAGGAAGTTGTTTCATGCCAACACTCTCGCGCTGGTATATCAAAATCGGGATGCTGTACTTTGTTGTAGGTATTATGCTGGCTTCGCTGCTGCTGGCACAACCGGTGATGGGCTGGTCGTCGAAGCTGCAGGTCCTGCGCCCGGTCTATCTACACTTCCTTTTTATTGGCTGGGTTTCGCAACTCATCATGGGCGTCGGCTACTGGATGCTGCCCAAATACTCGAAAGATAAGCCCCGTGGCAGCGAACGATTGGGTTGGATCGTGCTGTTCTTACTCAATATCGGACTGGTGCTGCGGGCTATTGGAGAACCAGCGATGGCACTTGTCCCGCAAGCTGGGTTGGGCTTGGACCCTGGCTGTTGCATCACTTTGTCTGTTACTGGCGGGCTGGGGCTTCATCCTGAACACCTGGGGTCGCATTAAGGAGCGGTAATCATGCATAAACTGAGTGTCTGGCTGGTCCGCGCCTCGTTGATCCACATGGGCATTGGCTTCTTGTTTGGAGCGTTGATTCTGCACCACAAAGGCATTCCTATTTACGGTTGGTCGTGGCAGCTGTTGAATCCCCACATCGAATTAATGATTTTCGGCTGGACAATGCAGTTCGTGATGGGGATTGCCTTCTGGATTTTGCCGCGTTTTAGCGGTGATCAGCGCTATGGCAAGGTGTATTTGGGCTGGGGAAGTTTGGTTTTGCTCAATAGCGGGATCGTCATGACGGCATTAGGCATATGGTTCACCCAAAATCTACTCGCTCTGGCAGGGCGAGTGGGTACACTCAGCAGCATCGTTTTGTTTGCAGTCTTAATCTGGCCGCGCATCAAACCGCTTGGCGGCTATGCGGCCTCACAGAATTCGTAATTTCAACGTAAGGAGAAAACACTATGACAGAGCTAGATGTTCGCACCATTCAGCCGCGTGATCGTCATCCAATAATCTTTGACACATTCGACAATCTGCAACCGGGCGAGTCCTTCGAACTGGTGAATGATCACGCACCGCAGCCATTGTACTACCAGTTCTTGCATGAACGACCTGAACTATTCCAATGGGAATACCTTGAGGAAGGTCCAGAGGTATGGCGAGTAAAAATCACCCGGAAATCGGTATGATGGGGCTGTCCTATGGTTTCCATTCTACCGTGCAGGAACTCGTGACTTTTCACCCAGACAGTATCGTAAGCCGTACTATCTTTGAAGATGAAACGGTCAAAGCGGTGCTCTTTGGTTTTGCGGCAAAACAGTCATTGTCGGAACACATCAGTTCGAGAGCGGCGATGATCCACATTGTATCCGGTGATGCTCAGTTAACGTTGGGCGATGACACCTATGAAGTCCAGGACAGCGCGTGGGTACAGATCCCGCCGCATTTACCGCGCAGCGTTGTCGCCAAAACCGAAACGGTCATGCTGCTCATGTTGAAAGGTTGTCCAAAATGATGCAAAAAGGTGGCAACCAGCTCAAGTGGCTGCCGGTTCCCATTGCCTTGAGCGTACTGTGTCTCCTGCTGGTGGCGTTGTGGGCCGGTCTGGCGCGTCTTGGTGTCCCCGGCGTGCAGAGCAGCCAACTAATGGCGCACGGCCCACTCATGGTATTAGCTGTACTGGGGACACTCATTTGCCTTGAACGCGCGGTAGCTCTAAATGGCGTGCTGCGATCCCGGTGGCGGGGACTGGCCTTCCTTGCACCGCTCCTCAGCGCATTCGGCGGGGTGCTGCTAGCGACAGGTTGGCAGGATGCTTCTGCGCGGGTCATCCTACTGCTGGCAAGCCTGGGGCTGGTAGCGATGTTCACGGTCATACTACGGCATCATCCCAGCACTGATGCCGGTATCATGACACTGGGTTCGATCACTCTGCTGGTCGGGAATGGGCTGTGGCTGATGGGTAAGCCGGTTTTTGAAGTCGTCCATTGGTGGGCGGCCTTTCTTGTCCTGACCATTGTCGGCGAGCGGCTTGAACTTTCGCGTGTCAGGCAGATCACACCCCGCCAACGTGGGTACTTGATTGTCATCATCGTGAGCTATTTGGTTAGCGTTGTGCTGACAACTGTTGACCTGGGTACGGGAACTCGATTAGGGGGTCTGAGCTTCCTTTTGCTGGCGTGGTGGCTCTTTCGGCATGATGTCGCCCGTGTCACCGTTCGGCATAGAGACTTACCACAGTTTGCCGCGGCATGTCTGTTGAGTGGTTACATCTGGCTGGGGATTGGCGGTATGATCGCGCTTTGGCAGGGGGCGCTCTACGCCGGGCTTTTCTACGAGTCCTTCTTGCACGCCTTACTGGTGGGTTTCGTCTTTTCGATGATTTTTGGACATGCGCCCATCATCATTCCCGCGTTAACGGGGCATTCCATGCAATTTAGCGCGCTGCTGTATTTGCCATTGCTTCTGCTCCACAGTTCACTCATTTTGCGGATAGCCAGCAATATCACCCCTTGGTTGCCGGGACGTCAATGGGGTGGGACTTTCAATGCCGTGGCGATCCTTCTTTATCTCGCCTTAACACTATTTCTGATAGTGCTTGGCAGGATGAATTGGCGTGCAAAGCCTTCTGATAAGCTCGGTGTCTTTCAGAGCAGCAAATAGGTGAGATGGGGGTCTGCTTCGTGTCCTATCGATTTACCAGTTCAGCGTTATAGACCGGTATCTGGACTTTTACCAGCGCGGCATAGTAAGATGAGTATGTTCGACCTGAAAGGATGGAAAACGTGATATCCCAACGGTTTGTTATTCAACCCCTAACTAACCGTGATTATGGACCACTTTGTGATCACGCCGTTATGCGCTTTTTCCCCACGCTATCCTCACGACGCCTCAACATGGTCTATCCGCGCGGCGATATTTCACGTTGCCTGTTCAACAGATAGGCAGCGTCGACTTTTAGTGAGCAAATTCTTGCTCACCTCCCTTTCTGCCATTTCAGAATAAGTCGATTTACTAATCGCGATTCCGAGTCAACGGACATCGGCGTATATCAACAATATTTGGTAATGAACATCCCTGGATTCGTCCATCAGGGTGTATTTGTTGCACATGTGCAAGGATGTGACAATGATACTCTCACAAACATCAAGAGACGTGGTTGGCTACAGCAATCGTTGTGCTGCAGCTGTCTACAACATGGGCGGGGGCGGTAACCCGCCACGAAACAGTCTAGTCCACAACCAGTACTATGTCGGTCGTATTCTGGATAAGGGTCGATTCCATGTTCTCAAACCGGATCGGATGTGCTCTATTTCGGAGTTTACAAGTTTTCAGCTCGTATCCAAACCCTGGCGTAACCTCTCTGAGAGAGAGCGCTCACTTCTGATCGCGGTCTACAATCAAAACAAACTGGAACTCGATGGTCTGTCTAGCGAGGTTCCTCATTCAACATGGAATGATGTGGCGGTGGTTTTGAATAGGGCGGGCTATCTACGTTGGACGGATGAAGAGCGGGTCGTAGAACTGACACTCGTTGGTGAGGCAGAGGTAAGGCATCATCTATTCGGTTTAGACTCCGATCCCTCGGAAGGCCCACAAGAGGGAATTCGAATACAACATCACAGCATTCAGGATCATGAGATTGATCTCGCTCAATCATCCACACTAGCGGTTAATGTAACTGGAATGCTTATCCGTATATTCACGCTACCGACCAGTGGCGCTGTCATTCGTGTTGATCATGACTCGTCCCACCGCGTCTTCATGAACCGCACGAATCAAGACCGAAACTTTACACAAGTCTACATTGACCGCACCGCTTCAGCCACAGAAGATCAGCTTGATAGTTCAGGAGAGTCAGCCGTGAACAACGATACTATTCGAATTACCAGCCTCGACATGCAGCGTCTACGAAATTTGCTCGATAAGCCAGATCTGATGCAACAAAAGCCGTATTTACTGGAATTAGAGCGTGAGATCGACAGGGCGATTGTGGTGCAGTCATCTGAAGTCCCTCCAGACACCATCACAATGAACTCGACCGTGCAGTTGATTGACCTCCAGACGGGGGAGGAGATGATTCTCACCCTTGTATATCCTGAAGATGCGAACATTGCCGAGGGCAGGGTTTCCGTGCTCGCACCCGTCGGTCTCGCTATTCTAGGTTGTCACGAGGGTGAGCAGGTCGAGTGGGAAGTACCTGACGGTATCCGAAGCCTGAAAGTCGACCGTGTCCTTTATCAGCCGGAAGCAGCCGGTGAGTACGCATTGTAGAGGCTGAAATTCATTACATGGACAGGGATCTATTTCATAGACCGCCCGGTAGCTGCACAGCAATTCGCAATACTGCGAGAAGGCTCTGCCCAAGTGGCTTGCGAGGGGCATCGTTCGTGGAACGGCCATTAATGTTGCAGATATTGTTGGAACCCTGCTTAAACGAATTGACGGGCGGTCATCTGGTGTGGTGTTGTTGACAGGAGGAGTGTGATGGAAAAGCAATTCAACGATTTTTATGCCAGTCATCTTGACCTGACTCGTCATTGGTGTCCACTATCCCAACCCTATGCAGGGGTTGATGCGCTTTTGAGCTTTCTTAATGGTGGTTGGACGATGGAAGATGCGATTGCTTGTGATGAGCATTGGCTCGGAGGAAATCGACGCATTCTAGTCTATTATTTTGTGCTAACCAATCAGGAAGATGTTGTCACCATGCCTGTACTCTGCAACCCGGTGCTGGATCGTTTGTTGACACAACTCTGTCAGCGGGATACCTCTGTTGTAGGCATGGAGCAGGAAGTCAGCATTGAAACTGGCAAGCGCTTTCATGAGCATGGTAAGCCTTGCCTTAGTGATGCATGGAGCCTGTCATGAAAGTAGCCGTTATTGGACCTACTGGGGTGCTGGGTCGGGCGTTGGTCCCGTTGCTACTCCAGGAGGGTCATTCTGTTCTTGCTGTGGCACGGTCCCACCAAAAAACCCGTGATTTATTCGGCCATGCTGTTGAGGCTATCGAATGCGACCTGCTGGCTGCCAGCACCGATACGCTGTCCAGGGTTTTGGATGGTTACGATGCGGTGATTCATATAGCCACCGCCATTCCCGATAATCCGACACAGTCAGATGTATGGGATGTGAATACCCGGCTGCGGACAACTGGCACTCGGGTCCTGCTTGACGCGGCTATTAACACCGGTGTTGAATGCTATCTCCAACAAAGCATAACAATGGCGTATCCAGATTGTGGCGATTCGTGGATTACTGAGGACCAACCACTCGATTCTGGCTCACAGCGGACTACAACGACTGCCCCGGTGATCAAGATGGAGGCCATGATCCGGCAAGTTCCCAAAGAACAATTACGCTGGTGCATATTACGGGGCGGGTTGTTCGTAGGTCGCAGGACCTTTCAGGACCGCACCATTAACGATATTCAAGAGGGTACGGCAGTTATCGCTCAAGACGGCGGCGCATTCCAGTCCTTCATACACGTTGAGGATATGGCATCTGCGGTAGTAGCTGCGCTGAGCTTTGCACCTGCTGGAACCATTTATAACGTTGTCGATGAGCCACTTCGCCAAAGAGAATATCTTGGGAAACTTGCAGATGCTGTTGGCGCAAACAAACCACCTTATGTCGCCGATGCTGCGCCCGTAATATCTCAGCGATGCTGCAATTTGGCTGCAAAACAGGCACTAAAGTGGAGACCAACGCATGATGTTATTCCGAAATTGCCGAATACATAGATGAGACAGATACCTAAAAACACTGGGATAGAAGTGGTGAGTATTGTCTTTCTATACGTGGACTGAGGTCATTCCTCTCTAATCCCGTATTGACTATTACAATTCGGCAGGTGAGATTGTAGTTTTGAGTGTGAGGCCAAAATCCCAGGATGCAGGAGGCTATGATTAGATGACAATCGCTCTGAAGAGGATATACGAACCAGTCGGCGACCGAGATGGTCTTCGCATTCTTGTTGATCGGCTCTGGCCACGTGGTATCAGAAAGGATGCTGCCGCCATTGATCTCTGGCTTAAAGACATAGCGCCTACAACGGCGCTGCGCCAGTGGTTCAATCATGATCCCGAGAAATGGGACGAATTCAAAGCACGATACTTTGCCGAACTAGACAACAATCGTGAAAGTCTTCAACCGCTGTTTGAGGCTATCCGAGAGGATAACATCTCGTTGATCTACTCCAGCCGAGACGAATTGTATAATCAGGCAGTCGCACTGAAAGAGTATCTTGAGAATCTGATGCCTTGACAAGATTGCCTGGAGATTTGTCATATCGATTTCAGATGGAAGGGTGTCAATATACTTAAATCTCCTGTTCTTGGCTATCCTCGTTTCGATCTGCGGCGCGCACTGAAACGCTCACTCGAAAGTTTCTGGAAGGGTCAATCTACCGAAACTGACTTGCTGCAAACCGATGCTGAGCTTCGGCATTATAACTGGCAAACAATATCCGATGCAGGCATCAACTGGAAACCACTGACTTAATCACGCGCAAATGTTGATACCTTTGTCGCCACAAGATTAGTGACTTGTCCCTGTTTTTGCACATTTCCCTCAACGATGAGGAGCGGTGTTTCACGCCATAGGCGCCCGTAACGCACATCAATGTGGGGGCGCACCACCACATTGATAAACCCAAATTCGTCCTCCAATGTGATAAAGTGATGTCCCTTCGCTGTGGGCGGAGTCTGATGCACAACCACCAATCCCGCTGCCCACACCTTGCCGCCTGAAGGATGATTGTTGAGCTGCCTACTATTTAGGATGCCACGTTTAGCCAGATACTCGCGGTAGAACGCCATCGGGTGCGCTCCGGTAGACAGTCCGGTGACAGCGAATTCCATGCTGGCCGCTTCAGCGCGCGTCTGCGGTGGCAGACTGACCGGATCAAAGGCAAACACCAGGTCGAGACCACCTTCGTTTTCTGGAAGTGTCCCTAACTCCCAGAGCAGGTCACGACGCGCGATTCCCCAGGCATCCATCGCCCCGGACTGAATAAGATGTTCCACCAGGCGGCGGGGCAGCCGCGCCCGCGCCCAGAAATCGGCGAGGTTCGCAAATGGACGGGTGCAGCGCGCATCAAGGATACGCTGCGCCGCCAGCTCCCCTACCCCGCTCACGTAATTGAAGCCCAACCGAACCGCCTTGCCTTCAATAGCGCATTTGAACCCACTGCGCTGGATGTCCACAGACAGCACGCGAATCCCATGCCGCTGCATATCATTGACGAGGACTGCCGGACTCCAGAAACCCATAGGTTGGTTGTTCAACAATGCTACAAAATAAGCTGGCGCGAAATAGCGCTTGAGCCAAGCTGAACGATAGACCAGCACCGCAAATGCGGCGGCGTGGCTCTTGGGAAACGAGTAACTGCCAAAGGCGCGCAGCGCCTCAAACACACTTTCCGCGATGGTCGCCTCCACGCCTTTCTGGACTGCGCCGCTGATAAACCCCTCGCGGAAACGCTCAAGTTCTGTGCCAGGGTTCTTCGCGCCTAGCGCCCGGCGCAGCAGCTCCCCCTGCCCAGGCGTGAAACCGGCTAAATCGGCTGCCACTTTCAGCACTTGTTCTTGAAAAAGTACGACGCCAAGCGTTTCCTTCAGCGCCGCTTCCAGCAGCGGATGGGGATAGCTCACCGGCTCCTCGCCAAGCCGCCTGCGCAGATAGGGATGTACCATGTTGCCCTGCACCGGGCCGGGACGGATCAGCGAAATGGCGACGATGAGATCGGCGAAGCAGCGCGGCTTGAGGCGCGGCAGCACCTGGGCCTGCGCCCGGCTCTCGACCTGAAACACCCCGACGGTATCGGCTTCGC
>JAIOHN010000200.1 GCA_019912985.1 Anaerolineae bacterium
GTCTTTGGTGAACACTCGTGCCAGCCGCTGCCAGTGTTCGCGGTCGGGCAGGCGCAGGGTCACGCACAGGTAGCGGTTATCGACCATCTCGGCGTGATGCACGGCAATGGTGCCGACATTTTTCACATCGAAATAGGGGCCGAGATCGGCCAGCGTCTGGATGTTGAGCACATCCACTGGCTGTTCCAGGTCATTGACATCCAGCTTGACCTCGACATCCAGCAGCGGCGAGCGCACTGGTTCCAGTTTCATGTCCTCGTTGAGGCGCAAACCGGTATAGAGCGGGCCTTCGTAGATGGGATCGAACAGTTCTTCGTAGGGGGTCTGAAGGATGTCTTCCAGAAGCTGCCGCTTGCTGGGGACTTCTTTCCAGTTGATCTTGCGCCCTACAATCAACTCAGCCAGCGCGTAGGGGTTGATGACCGCATTATTCTGCACGGCATCGGGGTTTTCTTCCGGGAGTTCCGTGGTAAAAGCAGGTTCACGTAGCATGATAATCCTTGTCCTCTCTGACCAATGTTTATGGGAGCAAAGGTACCTTTTGCCTGACTCCCTAAATGCGTCGAGGGGGTAATTATCATCGTTAGACTTTCTTTACGTATTGTTTTGGTCCTTCCTACGGGCAGCGGTTGCAAGGTGAGTGATCCTACGCAAAACGAATCAGCGTGTTGAAAAACACATTACAAGATATTTCAAAGCAGACCAATAAAGTTGCGGTCTTGCGATGACAAACCCGATTAGGCCAGATTATACAAGGAAGAGAGCTGAATCACCGCGATACTTGCCGGTGGTTTTGGCCCGTTCTGATGGGTTTTTGCTTTAAGAAGCTGCTTGATATTCTGCCCTGGCGCTTTGAGCAGGGCCTCGATATTGACTTTGAACAGCCCCCGTAATCGGAATTTCTCCCCCTGATGCCATTGCTTGACCTCAGCGAATTTTGGCTCGACCCAGACCTGTCGTTTTCGCATGGCCTTTTAATAGGCTTCAGTTTCCTGATAAGCCAGCACCCGATCCAGAAGCACCTTGAACATAGTAAATTCGATCAGGATCGGAAGCGGATTGTAGAATTGCTCAGCTTAGGAGTTTCTATCCGCAAGATTGCCCTAGAGCATCTCAAGTATGGTGATCCATCCAGCTTATACTACTTTGTGCAAACGAGAGAGTTGATCCCAGAAGCGGAACAATTGAAGGCCAACAGAGATTGAGAACTGCAATCCCCATGGCTTTCACCCTGTATTAAGCCATGCGGTCTAAGTGGCTTCACCCTCCAGTTGGACTTGTTGACCGCTGAGCAATTCACTGAACATCACTAGCATCTGATCGTTCTCAAAGTGCATCGCCATCGTATAATGCTCTGGCAGACCCAGCACATCCAGGTTGATTACAAAGGTATCGGCTGCAATCCATGTCCCGCGCATAACCGTCGTGCCCCATCCAGGTATTTCCGCCATGCGGGGTACAGCATCCATTCCGATGGGCAGGTCTATCACATAGCCGCCCACATCATCGGTTAATACTGCTTCGGACGAGCCTTCGGCAAACGTCAGTGTCAACTCTTTCCAGCCAATGAGTCGAAAACCAGAATAGAAGGGAGCAAAGTTGAAAACATACTTTGTACCGGAGATCGTCTTCGCCATATCCAGTAGTTCGGGAACGGGTTGTGGCAGTGCGTTCTGCAAGGCATCGATTGCCTCTTGCAGTCGCGCCACTCCATCGGGGTTATTCGGCAGCGCTGAATCGGATGAAATCGCCGGCACAATATGGTCGTGTATCAACGGAAACGTGATGGCATCGGAATCAATCAGCCCGGCTGTGAATACGACGATCAGGTCAAATTCCGGGGCAATATAGATTAATTGACCGCCGTATCCACGCGCTGAAAACGCTGCTACAGGTTCATCGTCGGAGGCTATCCACCACTGATATCCATACTCAGAGCCGCTGTCTGGCGGCGGGGCCTGAACTGATGTCGAATCCAGAACCCAATCGGCGGGAACGATTTGCGCGCCGTCCCATTCACCATGATGCAGATACAAGTAGCCGAGTTTCGCCATGTCACGCGGCGTCATATACAGCCCAAAGCCGCCTAGGGTATGCCCAATGCCACCGATTTCCTGATTCCACTGGAAATTGGTGATGCCCAGAGGGCCATATAGCTTGTCGGAAGCATAGCGCGGCAGCGGTTGCCCGGAGGCTTGTTCGACGATAGCCGCCAGCAGATTAGTACTGCCACTGCTGTAACTGAAGCGTGTGCCCGGTTCTTCAATAACCGGGCGATTCAGCATCCAGGCTGTCCAATCTGAACTGGACACCATATCGCGAAAAGTTGTATCGTCGTTCGAATCCAGGCCAGAGGACATAGTGAGCATGTCTTTGATCGTAATCGCCTTTTTGTGGGCATCGACATTGGCAATAGTCTGATTGGGGAAAAAGCTCAGTAGGGTCGCGTCCACACCGGAAATCGCCCCATCGTTGATGGCAATGCCGACCATCGTAGCGGTGTTGCTCTTGGTGATCGAGCGCTGGTCATGCAGGGTATCAGCGGTGTAGGGATAGCGATACATCTCTGCAACCAGGTACCCGTGCCGGATAACCAGCAGGCTGTGAATGTCGAGATCGTTGTCCTGGATCGCTTCATAGGCCTCGGCCAGCCGCGCGGAATCCATTCCCTGCGATTCGGGTGTCGCTGCCAGCCAGCCATCTGTTGGCCAGGGCACATCCTCCTGCGCCGCCAGGGGCGAAAACATGAAGACCAGCAGCATCCCCATCACGATTAGAATACCGGTAAGGTACTTCATGATCACTTCTCCTTAAACAAAAAAACGACGTTACCGCCTGCTAGCGATAGCGCCGAGATCATCGATGTCGTGTTCGATCGGTTAGCCACGCATCACAGCGCGACTTCGGGCCTCAACGTGATAATTGAGAAGCTTATGGCCCAATATCGAGCATATTCCGAATCTTTATTGCTTGTAAGTGATGAATGTCATGGCGTCGATATTGGCAAAATCCCATTACGATTGTTCCAGTCCAAGCAATATGGCCTGTAATCCGGCTTGCCACTTTTTTAGTTCGACCTGCGTGTTTTGGCTATTCCTCAACCTTCAATTGAGGACTTTTCAACGAGCTGGAATAGTTTTCGTAGGGGCAAGACTTGCCCCTTTACGAATCCACACCATCACTTACCCTAACGCCAGTTTTGGAGAACAGGTGAATGTTTTCAAGTCTGCCATGAAACCACGTTCAGACTGTTATCCTTGTGTCGTTTCTTCAATCCAGCGCAAACAAGCATTTGCCCAATCAAACGGCGTCTCTAAGCCCAGCCCGTGCCGACCATTCGGGAAGATGTGCAATTCAAATGGCACATGGTGTTGTCGTAGCGCACTGGCAAACTGCAAGCTGTTTTCAACCGGAACTACCGTATCCTCTACTGTATGCCACAGGAAACAGGGTGGTGTTTGCGCTGAAACCTGTTTGTCGCATGATAGGGAATCGAGTAAGGCGGAGGATAGTGACTCCCCTGCAAGATTACTTATCGAACCTGCGTTTGCGTAGGGTCCACTGGACAGGATCACAGGGTAGCATAATATGCCAAAACTGGGTCGCAACGAAACATCGCCTTCATACTGATGCCATGAAGTAAGTGTATGTGCGGCAAGATGCCCGCCAGCAGACGATCCGATAATGCCCAGTTTATCGGGGTCAATGCCAAAATCCCCGGCTTTTGTCCGTATGGTTTCGATTGTTGCCAGCGCATCTTCCAGCATCGCCGGATGTCGATGATTATTCGACCCCAACCGATACGTCACCACAAAACAGGCAATCCCTGACTTACAGAAAAATTCTGCATAGCCTGCGCCTTCATGTTGCGCCAGCATTTGATACCCACCACCGGGCAAAATGATCAACCCTACACCATGCGGATTTACCGCCGGAATCCAGCATTCTACTGTCGGTGCAGGACCTGTCTTACCAGAACTCAGTTGCGCTGTAATTGTTTTAATTGAGTAGTCGGTCACTTTCGTTCAATCCAGTGTGTAAATATATTTAGGATATGACACCAAAAGGTAAAGCGTTTTGCTTTTGGGTGCTAGGCCCAAACCTGTGGAATGGCGTTTAAAGATAATTTTAATCCGAATTCTGGATAAGGAAGGAGGACTTGCATCCTCACTCGTAATACTCCGGCAGCTTTTTCAGCCCTTCCCACGCTTCTGGATCATGACCGAAAATCACCAGCCCGACATGTTCCCGTTCGACCAGGTCAAGCAGCTTGTTCGTGCTGGCGCGGATCGCTTCGGCGTTCGGGTCGCTGCCATCATCTGCCAGATCACGGACAAAGCCCTCGCGGAAAGGTACGGCGTCAATCGCCAGGAGCACCGCACCCGTTTTGGGCAGCCGCACCAGCACCGATTGATGCCCCGGCACATGCCCGCTGGTCTCAATCAACTCCAACCCCGGCAGCAGTTCCGTGTCCCCATCCACCAGCCGGATGCGCTCCATTGGCTGATCCCATTGGGGTCGAATGTCCGCATAACGTGGGTTGCTCGCCGCATCCAAATGATGCACACGCTGAACCACATACTGCGCCCTGGTGAATGACGCGTGTCTTCCGGCATGGTCGCCATCATAATGTGTCGAAATAACGGTATCAATATCGTCCGGTTTTAAGCCAATGCTCGCCAACTGCTCGATCACATCCTGCCCATTCACGAAGTCTTTTTCTTCTTCGGGGATAATCTCCGGTAGTCCCGTGTCGATCAGGATGTTTTTACCGTCACCGGTTTGCACCAGATAGCACATAACCGGAATCTGGTATTCTGGTACGGACCCAACCTGCATCAGATAAAGGCGCTTCACGGCAACCTGGCTCATGATTTCCTCCTCGGAATTGAAACATATATTGCGCCTCATAATAGTACAAATGTTCCTATCGGCAAATATCAGAGAATCAGCCTTGTATTGCTTCCCCACCATCGCATATGAAAATTGTATAAAGTTTCCAGTGACCTCTTGACCTAGAGCGCTCTAGGTATGCCATACTGTGAGTCATATGATGGCATTCAGGTAAAACCATGGATTATTTTACGCTTCAGGAAGTTGTTGAGCGGAGTGGGTTGAGCGAACATACGCTGCGTTACTATGAACGTATCGGCTTACTCAACAAAGTTCATCGAGACCACAGCAGTGGGCATCGGCGCTACACGGCTGAAGATCTACAGGTTATTGAAGTGATGGCCTGTTTAAGAGCTACTGGCATGGCGATTGATCATATGCGGAAATTCCTCGAATTGGCGCAAGAAGGTCATTCAGGGGCGCAGGAATTAGCCGAACTCTTCGAAGCGCATCGCCACCAATTAGAGCTTGAGCTGGCGCGGAAACAACAGCATCTGCGCTATCTGGAGCTGAAGGTTGAATTCTGGAAGGCTATCGAAGCAGGTGATAATGCCAAAGCCCAGGAAATCCGCGCGGCTACCGACGCTTTGGCAAAGCACCTTACACATTAAGCCCTGAGGTACTTCGGCTTTTAAGACAGCTTCTGCCCTTACGCCATGCTCTATCATTAAGCTGTCATCAGCCCCTTTTCGTCTACATAAAAAATAATTTTATCGGGTTCGGCTTTGTTACAGCCGGGTTCTATTTGTTTTGATTTTTTACAGGTCGCTATTGGCTGACGATCAATAAGGAGTATGACAATGTCACAGTGGACAACAAAAAACATCCCCAACCAACAGGGACGCTTAGCCGTCGTGACCGGTACCGGCGGCTTAGGTTATGAAGTCGCTTTGGCGCTGGCACGGGCAGGCGCCGATGTGATCATTGCAGGGCGCAATCCTGCTAAAGGTGCGGAAGCAGTCAACAAAATCTGCGCGGAAAATCCGGGTGCCAATGTGCGTTTTGAGGTGCTTGACCTTTCCGAACTGGCATCGATTGAAGCATTCGGCAAACGTATGCAGGACACGCATAAACGACTTGATCTGCTGATAAACAATGCCGGGGTGATGACACCACCCGATCGCAGGGTCACAGCGGATGGCTTTGAACTGCAATTCGGCACCAATTACCTAGGTCACTTTGCCTTAACAGCACAGTTGCTACCGCTTTTGCGTAAAGGTCAGGGGGCACGGGTCGTCAACGTCTCAAGTATTGCCGCCCGTGATGGGACGATTAATTTTGATGATCTACAATCAGAGCAGACTTATACCCCCATGATCGCTTATGGACAGTCTAAACTGGCGAACCTCCTGTTCTCCTTTGAGCTTCAGCGGCGCAGCGCTGCGGCGAACTGGGGACTTTCGAGCATTGCCGCGCATCCGGGTATATCACGCACGGATTTGCTTCATAACGGCGCTGGACGAACAAGCCGTTCGGGTATTGTGCGAAGCTGGCTCTGGTTCCTGTTTCAACCCGCTGCGCAGGGAGCTTTGCCCACGCTTTTTGCGGCCACATCGCCCGATGCAAAGGCTGGCGGCTATTATGGCCCCAACCAGCTTAACGAAACGAGAGGCTTTCCTGTTGCGGCGAAAATCCCCGCACGTGCTGAAGACGAAATGGTTGCAGCGCGTTTGTGGGAGGTCTCTGAGCAGTTGACAGGATTGACTGTAAGGTAGAGCAAAATATCCATCAGGCATCCCATCACCTGAGATGCCTGACATGCTGATTTGAGTGTGCCATCTAAATCTCATCTTTCGGGGATGCCTATGTTATCATCATGCCATAATTTACATAGGTGAGCAGAGAAATGGCAATCTACTACGATCAACCCTCGCGTACTTTCAGTGAATACCTGTTGGTTCCCGGATATTCGTCGGCAGAATGTGTGCCAGCGAATGTGTCGTTGAAAACACCGCTGGTTAAGTTTAAAAAGGGTGAAACGCCAGCCCTGTCTTTGAATACCCCGTTGGTTTCCGCGATTATGCAGTCCGTGTCCAACGACACGATGGCGATTGCCCTGGCTCGTGAGGGCGGCGTATCGTTCATCTACTGCTCACAGCCTATCGAGAGACAAGCTGAGATGGTACGCCGTGTGAAAAGTTATAAAGCGGGATTCGTCATCACGGACTCGGCAGTTCACGCAGACCACACCCTGGCAGATATTCTGCGCCTCAAGGAAGAGACCGGGCATTCAACCGTCGCCGTTACCGAGGATGGCACACCCACAGGCAAGCTCATCGGCATCATCACCAGTCGGGATTATCGTGTCAGCCGCATGACCGCAGATACGAAAGTGTCCAGCTTTATGACTCCGCTAGACAGGATCATCTATGCTAAAGATGGTATCAGCTTGAGTGAAGCCAACGATATTATCTGGGAGCACAAAATTAATGTGCTGCCGATCGTTGATGATCATCAGCGGTTAGTGTCGTTCGTGTTCCGCAAAGACTATGACGTGCACAAGGCCAATGTCAACGAACTATTGGATTCCTCGAAACGGTATCTTGTCGGTGCGGGCGTCAACACGCGAGATTATGAACAGCGGATTCCGGCGTTGGTCGAGGCAGGTGTCGATGTGTTGTGCATCGATTCGTCGGAAGGCTTCTCGGAATGGCAGCAGCGCACGTTAGCGTTTGTTCGTGAGGAGTATGGTGACAAGGTGAAGATTGGCGCGGGGAATGTGGTGGATCGCGATGGTTTCCGTTTTCTCGCAGACGCGGGTGCAGACTTCATCAAGGTCGGGATCGGTGGTGGTGCAATCTGCATCACCCGCGAAGCGAAGGGTATCGGACGAGGGCAAGCGACCGCTGTGATCGAAGTTGCTCAAGCACGTGATGAATATTTCGAGGAAACCGGCGTCTACATCCCGATTTGCTCGGATGGCGGCATTGTCTACGATTATCACATCACGCTGGCATTGGCGATGGGCAGCGATTTTTGCATGCTCGGTCGGTACTTTGCCCGCTTTGACGAAAGCCCATCGAACAGAGTGGTCGTCAACGGCAATTATATGAAGGAATACTGGGGCGAAGGCAGCGCCCGCGCACGTAACTGGCAGCGCTACGATTCAGGCGGTGCTGCCAAGCTCTCGTTCGAGGAAGGTGTAGATTCGTATGTCCCGTATGCAGGCAGCCTGCGCGATAACCTCGCCATCAGCATGAGCAAGGTCAAGTCCGCGATGTGTAACTGCGGGAGCTTGACCATTCCGCATCTTCAGCAAAATGCGCGGCTCACATTGGTGTCCTCGGTCAGTATTGTAGAAGGCGGTGCGCACGATGTGCTGTTGCGCGATCAGCAGGTCAGCGCAATAAGCTCGTGAGATGTGAGGTGTGCCGACTCCATTGAACGCTTGCACAAGGTGTTGGCGTAACACAGGTAATCGGCGCAAGTCAGTGTAAGGGACTGGCTTTTCTCAACACGAATCGCCGCTGTAGCAGGCAATACCCTGTTGCGGCGGCGTTTGTCTTTCTTAAGTGTGTTTATGAATAAATTGAAGCTTCGCGGTAAGAAGCCTAGTGAAGCTATATCATCTATACTAGCATCAACGAGCTTCAGTCTACCAAGGTTTCGACTAGAGACAAAAATATCTGTGTTAAGCAGCAAGTCAAATTACTACCTAATTAGGCGATGCTTGCGCTCTTTCGCCGATAGCTATTCCGTTACCTATGTTGTTGCCGGTAACTATATTATGATCTCCAACTATACTTACTCCGAAATCGTTTGCGGTTCGATAACATAGGTTAGCTTTATTGGGGTGATAGTAAAAGATTGATCCTCGTATGAAAAAACTTTCTTGCTCAAAATCTACGGAATTATTTTCGATGCTCGTTCCAATGACGCTTGAGATTATACTGAGTAGATCTTTACCCGGCACAACTTCAATAAACTTTGCTATATCGTCGAAAGATAAAGAGTATTCATGCCCTGCTTCACAACTTATATTGAGAGGAAAAGTAGTAGTCCATTTGTTTGTATGATGTTGACTGCATTCAAGTTGCCAAACAGAGCCTATCTTTTTAACAGTGAAAACTCGGTTTTCACATGTTGGACACATTAAGTAAGCCTCTTCTTCGCAAGTTGGATTTTCGCATTGAAATGGGAGTTGGACCTTTACTTTTTGTCCTAATTCTGCTGCTAAGGTGAATGCTGTCATCGGGAGCGAAAACGTGTCTAAATTTGGGGATTGTTTCAACGTAAGAAGGGCAATGATAAGCTCTATTACATAATTTTTTTGCTTTGTGGTGCGCAACCGAAGCATTGCTGGGTTTTGCTTCAAGTTTAGATTTCGGACATATGGCGTAATATTTGCTTGATACGCTTTTAAGACACTGATAATATCTGCCATTCTGTTTAAGCACCAGCTTCGGAATTCGCTCGCTGTAAATCTACCATAAATCCTTAGTGCTCCCGAATCAGCCTGAACTATCAATGTTGTTGTTTTTTCACCTAGAGCGTCCCGATAACGGGCTTGGCGGACTACTGGGTATCGTTTCTCCAGGTCTTCATAGCCTTTTGCATATAATTTATCGTCACTGATAACCATCGAACGGAAGTTGTTAACATCTGGGTCAGGATTGTAAAGCTTCCCTGATTTCATTGTGTCCCGTGAAAGAAATGGCAGGTCATTTTTTAATTGCTTCGATATTACTAGTGCAGTAAGATTTATGTCGGCAGACGCCTCTATAGCCTCTTTTAATACTTTGCGTACTACACTCTGTTGTGCTTGTATGATGACGTATTTTTCCAGCATGTTGATCCAGAAAAACCCATACAAGGTTTCATAGGTTGAGATTGCATTTTGGCCGTCATCAATGTAATCAAGTCGCTGTAGAAAGCGATAGTTACCTTCAATAATATCTGGTTGTGTTGACATTGGCCCTAAGTCGTTTATATCCACTCTTTTGATTGTTGGTAATCCTTCACCATGTTCCGAATTAAAAGCTTCCAGTACACCCGTGAACTCCGTGCGGAACAGATTTATGTCATCAACCCCAGTGGCGTTCTCACCAAACAAGAAGATCTGGAATGCGGGGTTTATTCCATAACGATATTGTTCAAAAAGCTCTGAAACCTTTACTGGTGTGATTTCTGGGCACTCCAAAACCAGAAGCGTGAGTTGTTCACGTGTTAGACGCTTTATGGCACTTTCGAGAATGCGAGGAGTAATACCCAAGGCCGATTTAAAGCGCTCTATCATCTTATCGGCTTCTATAGCATCGGAAACTGACTGGACTATTTCACGAAGCGCAAAGACAGGAATCTGTTGTAGTTGAGTGGTAGTTGTTTCGCTATATTCCATTATCAATTAGCTGACTTTTGTGTCAACTTAATTTGTCCCATTTTCCTGGCGAGCTTTTACAGCGACCTTGCGAATAATCTCCCCAACTCCTACAATCGGATTAGTCAAAGTTGCAACTGTTACATCAAAAATGTCAGGAGCCATATTTGCTAGAAATCCTAACCAACGTTCGATCTTTTTAATATTTGGTTCACCACTTCCTGTTTCATCTTCAATTTTCTTGACTGTTTCCGCAATCTCATCCTTAGCTACGTTCGCATCATCTTCTCTATTTTCGATTTTCTCATAAATTGGCCTAAAACTGTCAGCCAATTCAGTTCCGCTCGATGCATATTGCTGAACGATTGCTTTAGCTCCATGTCCTACTGCGATGCCTGTTCCCTTAATATCACCTGTAGTAATGTTACCACTTTTAACTTCGTTTTCTGATTTGTCGAGTGGCTTTTCACCATCCATCTTTGTGTCCTCTTTCTTAACTTATATTGTACCCCGAGCAATCTTGCTTATTATAACGCTTAAGTATCTATTATAACAAAGTAATTAGGATAAAAACTTAGAGTTTGCCAAAGTGCGGCTAAATTCAAGCTCAAAGATGATGGTATTTGTAAGTGGGCTTTTGTAGCGTATAACTCGCCAATTTCCAACTGCTCAAGTGTTTGATGACGAAAACTGGCAGGGTGGTAAGACCCACTTTACAATCTGACGGGTTTTTGTGGGGTCATGTGAGGTTTGCACCATGAACATAAAAGTTGCCATTGTTGGCACGGGAAATGTTGCCAGAAATAATTATTTACCGTTTCTCGCGCAGCAGGAGGATGTCGAACTTAGTTATTACAATCGCACCAGGGAAAAAGCCGAAGCCTGTGCTGCGGCATTTGGAGGGTGGGCTGCGGATTCTATTGACCAGTTAATGGGTGAACAGCCGGATACGGTGCTGCTGCTCACCAGTGAGATGGTGAGATATGAGATGGCGCGCGAGGTGCTTCGGCACCAGCCAAAGCGCATTTTTTTCGAGAAGCCGCTTGTCGCCCAGCAGGATCAGGCGCATGTGACTGAAGATGATTTTGAGAAAGGCCGTGAGATTCTTCGACAGGCACGCGCCGGCGGAACCGAAACGGCGATGGTGTTTAACTATCGCTTTTTTGACCAGACACTTAAGGCCAGAAAGCTTCTCTCTGAGCGGCAATTTGGCAAACTGATCCAGGTGACAGGCTTTGTTCACTACGCCTGTTGGAGCCATAGTATTGATCTGATTCATCTGTTTGCAGGACCTGTCGCCGAAATAACGGCTTTGTCCGGCTCTGCGGAGTATCGCTGGGGGAATAATGTAGCGCACGATGTCACCGCTGCGTTCATGACTGCTGATGGTGCTACCGGGACTATTCTTGGCACCACAGGACCAAGTTTTGCCTTCCCGTTGTTCGAGTTGTTGTTCAGCTTTGAGGGCGGCAGGTTTACCGTGCGCAGTCTGGATGGCGACATGGAAGTGCTGGACTACAGCGGCAACCATCACGAGGTTTTTAGCCTGACGCGTGGCACGTCGCAGTGGGATCAATACAGACGGTCATTTGAAAAATCGTTGGATGCTTACCTTCAGTCCATACGAAACAGGACAGCGCCCCCTGTGCCGGGCATGGCCGGTTTACAGGAATTGCAATTTGAGGCAGCCCTGAAACGGTCTATCCGACTGCGACGTCCTGTAAATCTGTCCGATGAATTTCCATTGGACTAAAAGTCCTATGACTATGAAAATGATAAGTCAAAAAGGTGCTTGCACCTTTTTTTGTTTCTAGAGAGATTTTCTGTAGCTTGCCCCTATCACAATCCCCAGTGACCACTCGATAGTAACCTCACGCTATATTGCCACACATCTAGATACTCTCTTTCCTCATTCCTGAACTTCGAGATAGATTGTCACAGTGTCACCTTCCTCAATCTTTTCTGCTTTTCGGACACTCGCTTTAATCGGTACGAGGTAGAGTCCGTCTTTGGGAAACAGGGATGTCTCCCACTCGGTGTTGCCGATCCGAACCTGGACTGGAATCACGCCCCAGCCATAAGTTACCAGATTAGAGATTGCTTTCAGATCACGACTTGGTTCTTCTGGAATGGTCACAAAGAACCAGGGCGCAGGTCCATGCCAGAATATAATTTCGCCATCGAATTCAATTTTCATAAGTGCCGTAAAACCTGACGATTATAGGGGGATAGGTATAGAGTCGATTATATTGTGAATATCCCCTGACGCCATGGGTCTGCGTTTGTAAACTTGCGGGAATAAAAGCCTGATTTTTAGCTTTCTCGTTACCTTTGAAACGGTTGTCGCTGATAGGTCAATGTTTATCGGCTCTAAATTATTTCTTCGCATGTCCCCATATCTCCATGACTTGTTGGGCAACATCACCTAACGCGAGAGGCATTTCCTTCATGCCTGTTTTCACCCATTCTTCAATCACGGAAACCGCGCCGCCGATCACGAAGGCATAGAGATAGCTGATCTGCTGCTGGCTTACCTGCGGATACTGCCGCTGCCAGTCGGCAATCATCCTATCCCGTGAAATATTCACGATGCGTCGCAAAAACATACGGTCCCCATTTTCAGAAAACAGAATTTTGCAGAGTTCAGCGTTTTCCTCAATTACCCTGAACACTTCTCTGGTCACGCGGTCGGGATTGGGATGAGGTTGATCCGGCGGAACTGTTGACATCATGTCCTCAAGGAGTTCATTTTCAATCTGCTCCAATAGATCAAATGGGTCGTGGTAGTGGGTATAAAAC
>JAIOHN010000201.1 GCA_019912985.1 Anaerolineae bacterium
TCGGGTGATGCGCCTGCTGCAATCGCATGAGACGACCCATGTGCTGGCCTGGGATTTCAAGTATATTCCGGTCGATGGGCTGGAAAGTGCCGTGCGTGACGCCGGGATTATCATCACCAACCCCGATATTCAGGATGAGGCGCGCTACCAGACGCTGGCGGAGATCGAACCGGCACAGGTTGGCCTGACCGGTGCAGACTACGCGGTCGCGGCCACGGGGACGCTGGTGGTCAGCACTGGCCCCGGCAAAGGCCGCATTCCCACGGTGCTGCCGCCGACTCACATCGCGGTCATCACCGCCGACCAACTCCTGCCGCGCCTGGAAAACTGGATCGCCATTCAGCGGGAGCAGCACATGAAGTTGTTCTACGATACCTCGAATGTCTGCCTGATCACCGGCCCCAGCCGTACCGGCGACATTGAGAAGAAGCTGGTGTTGGGGATGCATGGCCCCGGTGAGGTGCAGGTGGTCATCAAGCGCTAACGCGCGACCCGAAAAATCGAATAGCCTTTGTGGGAGTGTCTGAGTGTATATCATCTATTCACCTGACCATGCATTACACAACCCGCCGCAGGAATTTATGGAAGGGACGCTCAGCACTTATCTTGAGTCGCCCCGGCGGGCTGAGATTATCCTGCAAGCGGTCCAAGAGGCCGCTCTGGGTGAGATCGTCGCGCCTGCGAATTTCGGCCTCAACCCCATCCTTGCCATCCACCACGCGGATTATGTCGACCACCTGCGCACCATCTACGAGCGTTGGGTCGCGCTTGGCGGTGCGCCGCAGGCCGCCCTGCCGTCAATCTATCCACAGCGTGATTTGTTTCGCCAGGTGCCGGTATCGCCCTGGGCCACCGTCGGCTATTACAGCCTTGATCTTTCCGCGCCTGTGACTGAAGGAACCTATGCAGCGGCGCGCCGGTCAGCGCACGTGGCGCTGACCGGCGCGCGCTATCTGCTCGATGGCGAAAAGCTGGCTTATGCGCTCTGCCGTCCGCCCGGCCACCATGCCAGCGCCGACCTGATGGGGGGCTATTGCTACTTCAATAATGCCGCCATCGCCGCGCAGCATCTGGTGCAGTCCGGCCCGGTGGCGATCCTCGATATTGATGTGCATGGCGGCAATGGCACGCAGGCCATTTTTTACGAGCGTTCCGACGTGCTGTTTATCTCGATTCACGGCGCGCCGGAATGGGAGTATCCCTACTTTTGCGGTTACGCGGACGAGCGTGGCGCGGGTGCAGGTGAGGGTTATAACTTCAACTACCCGCTGCCCAAAGGCACCGACGACGAGGCCTATCTGCGTGTGCTGGACGAAGCGCTGGCCCATATCTACCGCCATCGCCCGGCCTATCTGGTGCTCTCGGCAGGCTTTGACACCTTCAAAGACGACCCGCTCGGCCAGCTGGCGCTGACCACACCCGGTTATGAAGCCATCGGCCAGCGGATTGCGGCGCTCGGGGTGCCAACGCTGGTGGTGCAGGAAGGCGGTTACGCGGTGGATGCCCTGGGGCAGAATGCGGTCAGCCTGCTGCGCGGCTTGCAGCAGCCATAAACCGGGCGACGGCTCAGCAGCACGCCGCCCATAGCGGCTTACTGGATGACCTGATCATTTTTCCCGGCAAGCTGGCGCAGAAATTCCAACTGGCCGACATGATAGGTTTCGTGCCAGGTGAGGAAGCGGATGTGCTCGGCCACGCTCCAGTCACGGAGCGAGGGCGCGTCTAGAATCTCCGGTGAGGCGCTTTTGAGCGCAGCCGCCACCCGTTCACCACTTGCGCAGAAATCCGCCAGCAGTTGCTCGAAACGTAGGGCCTGTGTGCCATCGGTGAGGGGCGCAGAGCCGCGTTTGTAAAACTGACCTTCCGTTTCAGTCCAGATCGGTTCAGCTTGCAGCGCTTTCAACATCGAATTGCGCGAGCCGGTCACGTGACCCAGAATCCAGTTGAAGCAGTTTCCGCGAAACGGCAGTTGCAGCAGGCTGTCCTCATGTGACAACCCATCCGCCTGCCGCTCGACAATATTCTGATTGCGCCCCAGAATTTCGATCAGGTTATCAATATCGACCATCTCTCTTGACTTTCTCTATGCACGGATTGACGAATACTAGGATGCCGATTTCCAGAGCGCGATCTGGTTGCCATTGGGGTCGATAAACATCGCCATCGCGCCATGTTCACCAATGGCGGTTTCCGGCATGGCGACCTGACCGCCAAGTGATTTCACCGTTTCGAGATCGGCAGCAATATCATCACTCTCGACATACAGCAGCACGTTGTTGGGCTGCATCTGGTCGCTGATTTCGGCATAAGCGCCGCTGGTATTGCCAGTTTGCAGGATGTAGGCGGTGTTTGGCTCGGTCACGACGACATGCTCCCAACCGAACAGGGCGTTATAGAAGCTGGCGGTGGCATCGCGGTCGGCAGCGGGCAGATCAAAATGGACAATGTTACGCTTATTCATTAGGGGTTCTCCTGTTTTACAATGGGCGAAATTATGTTCTATTGCTCCACTGTAAAACTTAAAGCCCACTTGAAGTCAAGCATTTTGATCAGCCAGTTTTGCGCATTTCAGGTTCCTGCGTGTCGATCAGCGGGCATTCATCCAGTTCACGCAGCAGCGCCTCGCAGTGCAGGGCTTCATCCAGCAGCGCCTTGAGTTCAAGCGCCTGGCGGATGGTCGCCTCGACTTCGCGCAGCTTGGTACCCACCAGCGTGCGCCACCGTGCCGAGGGAAGCACATGCTCTGAAGGACCATAAAGCAGGGTTCGGATTTCATCGAGCGAGCAGTTGGCATCCTTCGCCAGCTGGATCACTGCCAGCACGGGGAGCACCTCAGTGGTATAGCGTCGCTGACCGCTGACGCGGCGCGGGGGTGGCAGCAGGCCAATGCTCTCGTAATAGCGGAGTGTTGATGTTTGCAGCCCGAAATACTGCGCCACTTCACCGATTGTCATCAGGTCGTCCATCGGCTGCCCTCTAGTCTACGGACCACTTTTCCTCGGAAATCCCGGCTTTGTAGTTTTCCCAGCGCGCCAGGGTAAACAGGAAGTCCGACAGGCGGTTGAGGTAAGAGACAAGCGCCTCATTCACCGGCTCCTGTGAAGCCAGCGCGACTGTCAATCGTTCCGCGCGGCGGCAGACGGTGCGGGCCACGTGTAAATACGCCGCCGCTGCGACCCCACCGGGCAGGATAAAATTGGCAAGTGTCGGCAGTTCTGCGGTCATCTCGTCGATATGCTCTTCCAGCCAGATCACGTAATCTTCGCCAATTCGTGTCACTTTGGTGTTGTGCGTGCTCAGCGGTGTGGCGAGGTCAGTGCCGACATAGAACAGCTGATTCTGGACATCGACCAGCCAGCTTTCAGCGTGAGGATGATAGGTGCGGACCACGCCAATCACGGAATTCAGCTCGTCCACGGTGCCGTAAGCCTCGACGCGGAGGTGGGTTTTGGAGACACGTCCCCCGGAGAACAACGCCGTCGTCCCATCGTCTCCTGTGCGGGTATAAATCTTCATCGCGGCCTTGCCTTTTTAGAACTTATGTGCTAATATTCAAGCCTATTTAAAAGTCTGGTAATTTTCTAAGTTCAGACTACACTAAAAGTAGAAAGAATTCCACTGGGAGCAGATGGGTGATGGCGAAGCGAAAAGAAAAAGTTGAGGAAGATGGCCTGTTCGGACAGGACGAAGGCAAGCTCAAAGCGTTGGACGCTGCTCTGCAAGACCTGACCAAGCGCTTTGGGGATGGGGCAATTATCCGGTTAGGCGATGCAGCGCATATGGCCGTGGACGTGATTCCAAGTGGGTCGCTGGGCCTGGATATCGCGCTGGGCGTTGGCGGCATTCCCCGGGGGCGTATTACTGAAATATACGGCCCAGAATCCAGTGGTAAAACGACTGTATGTTTGCATGTGATTGCCGAAGCGCAGAAGCGCGGCGGCCTGTGCGCGTTTGTCGATATGGAACACGCGCTGGACCCCAATTACGCGGCGCGCATTGGCGTGAATATGGACACCCTCTATGTCTCGCAGCCGGATACCGGTGAACAGGCGTTGGAAATCACCGAAGCGCTGGTCCGTTCGGGTGCGCTCGATATTATCGTGGTGGATAGTGTGGCGGCATTGGTGCCGCGCGCCGAGATCGAGGGTGAGATGGGCGACAGCCACGTGGGTTTGCAGGCGCGTTTGATGAGCCAGGCGCTGCGCAAGCTCTCCGGGGCCATCAAGCAGAGTAATGTCGCGGTCATGTTCACCAACCAGATCCGTGAAAAAGTGGGCGTGATGTATGGCTCACCGGAAACACAGCCAGGGGGCCGCGCTCTGAAATTCTATGCCAGCGTGCGCCTGGACATCCGCCGTACACAGGGCATCAAGCAGGGTGGCGATACCCTGGGTAATCGCACCCGCGTGCGCGTGACCAAGAACAAGGTTGCCCCGCCATTCCGCGAGACGGAATTCGACATCATGTTTTATGAGGCGGGCATCAGCAAAGTCGGCGAAGTCGTTGACCTGGCGACCGAGCTGAATATTGTCGAGAAGCGCGGTGCGTTCTATCGTTATAATGATGGCCTGCTTGGGCAGGGGCGTGAAAATGCCAAGCAGTACCTGAAAGAAAACCTGGAAATCGCCTACGAGATTGAAGACGCTATCCGTGTGAATTTCGGCCTGCCACCGCTGTCTGCCGTGCCAGCTGAGGCTGCACAGGAATAAGACCGTACCGGCGCGGCTGCACAGGACCATTGGCGGGGATGCGCGACAAGGCATCCCCGTTTATAATTCCGCCTATGAGACGCCTTTTTTTCGTGTTTTTCGCCTTAACCTCGATTCTGGCCGCGTGCAGCAATGCGCCAGAGGATGCGCTGCCGACGGTGGCCGAACTGCCCACCTTGACCGCGACCCGTGCCGCGCTCGAGTCGGCGGTGCTGGAAGCCACCTGGACTCCCACCTTTACTGAAACCCTGACCGCTACTGTGCTGGCGACGGACACGCCCACCGTCACGCCCAGCACGACCATCACCGACACGCCGACCCCAACCGCGACGGCCACTGCCAGCCCCACGTCTGACC
>JAIOHN010000202.1 GCA_019912985.1 Anaerolineae bacterium
CTCAACCCGCTTACCATCACATCCACCTCTGGACTGTCGAACTGTGAGTCATTATCTATCTGTAATTGATAGCGTGAGCCGTTAGCAACTGCATGCCAGTTAAAGGTTGAGCTGCTATCTTCGATCAGCTGTCCTTCGATGGGTGCTAACAAGGTCGTTGGTCCTGGTATCTGCGGCAAAATTACTGCGGCTGTGCCAATGGTTGTATTATTCGCTAAATCCGAGTCGTATTCTGCAGCAGTTACTGTTGCCGTATTTGTGACCATATCACGTACGTCAGGATTTACGAACACTGTAAGGTCAATGGTGATGAATTCTCCAATTTCTAGCGTATCAAGATTGCAGATTACCCTGTCTCCTTGTTCCGCACAGGAACCTTTCTCTGCACTTGCAGAGATAAAAGTCATCCCAGGCGGAAAAACGTTGGTTACAACTATATTTGTGGCTGGATCAACACCATCATTACCAACGAAGAGGCTGTAAGTCAGATTTTCACCTGGAATAACCAGGGCGGAACTGAGGCTTTGGTTAATCTTTAAGTCGGTGACTGGCGTATAGCTTGTAATTGTAAAATTACGTATATAATCGCCGTCAATTGAGGTACTGAGCAACTCACCCTCTTGATCTTTGATACTTCCACATATCAATAAGCGGTAAATTCCACTCCCTAATTCAACACCCTGATTAACTGTTAATGTCGCTGTATGAGTCTCTGCTGCATAGCTCACGTCGGTCACGGAAATAGCTACATCATCTCCGGATGGAGCTCCACATGCTGTCGTTTGGACATTATCATCGTTTGCCTTGAAAAGTTGATAATTTTCTGCCAGCGTTACATCTGCTGGATCATCACTTCCAGCAGGGTCAAACATGGGCTTGTTGAAGCTAATCAGAAAATGGGTAATAGCTACCTCTGTCAGCTCACCTTCAACAAGGTTGTTGTCGCCTGTATTGGGAATAGTATCGATTTGCTCGACGATTGGCAGTATAGTTTCTGCGACTTCATATGAACCAATATCACAGGCCACACCCTGTGGACGGTTTAAACCACGCTGGTCGTTGATTTCACAATTTGGATCACCTGTATCAATCACCGGACTCTCTGGCTGAGGTGCGTGAGTAAGCGTGCTCCCGCCATTGTCTTGCAGAGGGCCTAACATGGGGTCAACATCATAAATATTATGCTCTATCTGTCCAAGGACCAAGCAGTTTGCTGTACTTCCGATGAGATTGTAATCCTCTGAATTCAGGATATCGTAACAGTCAGAAGCTTCCCCATTTCCGTTCTTGTTTCCATAAAGGATGGTATTATAAAGACGTGGCTGACCAAAATAGGCATATATACCACCTCCCATACCCACACCGTTCTGATCGCTATCGGCGATATTATCTATCAGCGTAACGAACTTTAACGATACACGACTGCCTCCTATTATTCCCCCGCCATCCTCTGCTGCTGAGTTACCTGAGATTGTGCTGTTTGTAATAAAGAGAGATAAATCGGTAGTACCAATACCGCCACCATTACGCCCTGACGTGTTGTTAGAGATTGTGCTGTTATCGATATACATGGTGTTCGCATTGCAAATCGCACCACCGTAAGTACCGGCACTGTTGCCTGTAAATGTACTTCCAGTGATTATCAATCTAATGCTTGAACGATAAATGTTTGTCCCTATTGCGCCACACGTTTGGGCGCTATTGTTGACAAAAACACTGTCTTCAACCGTTAAAACAAGCCCATCAACGTTGTAATTGTGGTAAGTCATAATCGCACCACCGCGCTGATTGGTGGTGTTATCAATAAATCTACTGTTGCTGACGGTAAGACGTGCGCCGTTTTCGCTGAGTATACCCCCACCTTGATCCGAACTTTCACCGTTACGGATTGTAACAGCTGAGATATGAACATTTACAGGAACAGCGATATGAAAGATACGGTCTAGATGAGCGCCGTCGATAATAGTTTCAGATGCACCAGTGCCTACAATGACAAGTTCACCGCGAATATCAAGATCGCCAGTTGCACTAAAATCCTCACCCCGTCCTGCAATATCAAGAATGTAAGTTCCCACAGGTAAGTTGATGGTATTAGTACTGGGCCAATTGTTTGCGGCGATAACCGCTTCACGCAGCGAGCAATCATTAACGCTGCATTGACCATCGTTAGTGTCTATTGTCTTCGTTACATTCAGTACTGGGCCTGGTTGAGGTGTACAGGGAAGCGTAGTTAAATCCAGGAGATTGGAGTAAGCTGAATATCGATCATCATCAGCACGATAAGCACGTACCCTGTACACTAAACTTGTCTCACAACCAGCGGTTTGATCACGATAAGTGGTGGTATTCGCGTCTACACTGCTAATTTGTTCCCAACCACTTACCCCAAGCAGCGTTCGCTCAATAAGAAATACTGTCTCATCTGACGAATGATCAACCCAATTCAACTCTACATAGTCAACTGTTTGGGATGCGACAAGCTGAGTGGGAGCACAGGGCAATGGCTTTGTGCCAGTTATATTGGAATAAGGTGTGTATTCAGATATGACATCGCGGTAGGCGTGCACACGGTAATGATAAAATATGTTACAATCCAGGTCATTATCACTAAAGGTGGTCACATCCGCAGTCACCATACCGATCTCTGTCCAAATTACCCCATCTAACGAACGTTCAATGGAGAAGGTTGCTTCATCTATTGTGTTGTCAATCCATGTGAGATTGATACTCGTAGCCGATACTGGTTGCGCAATTAGTTCAGATGGTGCAAGAAGCGAACAAGATAGAGTTTCGATCTCCAACACAGGTGAATAGGATGAAAACTCATTATTTATGCTGCGGAAAGCGCGTACCCGATAAAAATATGTGGTTTCGCATGATAAATCTGTGTTTGAATAGTCGGTCACATTTGCGTCAACAACATGAATTTCAGTCCATGCATTGCCATCAAGCGAACGTTCAACATGGAAGGCCGTTTCATCATTTGAATCGTCTGCCCAGTTAAGATCTATTCTGGTTGCAGAAACCGCATTACCTGTAAGTTCATGTGGACTTATCAGTACTGGACAGTTGCTTATGACAATATCAGCGATGTTGCTATACCC
>JAIOHN010000203.1 GCA_019912985.1 Anaerolineae bacterium
TCATTGCGGATACGCTCCCCGGTGATACGTCGCAGCATGGGCAGGGCGGTGCTGATCAGTTCAGCAGTGCGAGCTTCAATCGTGAAACCCAGTCGGCGTTTGAAGCGCATCGCACGTAAGATACGGGTTGGATCATCGACAAAGCTCAAGCTGTGCAGCACGCGGATTAAGCCTGCTTGAAGATCAGCCTCACCACCGCAAAAATCGAGAATTTGACCAGAGGCTGTTTCTGGGCTGAGTTGAATCGCCAGGGTGTTGATGGTGAAATCACGCCGCTGAAGGTCTAGTTTGATGCTGCTGCGGTAGACTGTCGGCAGTGCAGTGGGGTGTTCATAGAATTCATTACGCGCTGTGGCGAAATCAATGTGCTTGGGCAGTTGATCGCGGTCGATTTTCAGATTGCTTACGACTTCATCCGTGATCAGCCATTTTGCAGTGCCGAAAGGCTGAAAGCTGTGGATGTCGCCCCCAAAACTATCGTGGAGGCTGCGTGCAAATTCAATGCCGCTTTGCTCGACCACGAAGTCAATATCGTAGTTGGGCCGCTGGAGCATAAGATCACGCACGACACCGCCCACAAGGTACAGATTGAGGCGGCTGGATTGCGCGTGCTCAGCGATTACACGGACAAGTTGGGCGACTGATGTGCCAAGCGTCTCCTCAATGCGATCAATCGAGAAACGGTGTTCTTCTTGTGCGTGCGCCGGATGCGTGTTTGCCCAATGCTTGATCAGGTCGGTGCGGGTAACAATGCCGATCAATTGGTCGTGGTCATCTACAACTGGAATTTGTCCCCAGCCACTTTCAACCATTTTTTGTTCCAGCGCCTGCACCGAATCATACGGGTGCAGCGTGACCTCACCTGCGGTCATGATTTCACGAATCGTCAAATTGCCCAGGCCGTGCTCAACGGCGCGATCAACTTCCCGTCTGGTGAGCAAGCCGATAATCTTGCCATCGGCTGTGACTGGGAAACCCTCGTGTCCAATCCGTCGCAGGTGCTGCACCACATCTTTAATGTGCTGATCCGCCTTGACGGTTTGCGCGCTGTATGACATGAGATTTTCAACCTGTGTGACCGGTTGGATCTTCGCTTCGATTTGCCGCCAGAGCTGCTTTTTGACCTCTTCCAGCGATTTTTCGTAGATTGTGGCTGCGGCGGCACGGGCATGACCACCACCCCCAAAAAAGCGCGCGACTTCACCCACATCAAGTGCATCGTCTGTGGAGCGACCTACCAGCAGCAAGTTATCCGGCATTTCAACCGCAATAAAGATGGCGGAAGAATCAAGCGTGTCACGCAATTGATGGGCGACACTGGCAATCTGCTCGATATAATGATCAACTTTTGCTGCGCAAACCGTGATCGAATGACCCTGGATGATCTGGTTTTCTGTCTCAACCAGCAGGGTTTCCAGCAGCGCCCGCTGCTCATCGGTTAGCGGTGGAGAAAGGAATCGGCGCACGGTATCGAGCGCGGCATTGCGCTCCAGCAACCATGCTGCCGCCTGAATATCCCGACCGGTTGTGGTGCCGTATGAAAGCGAACCAGTATCTTCATAGATACCCAGGGCCATCAATGTTGCTTCCAGGGGGTTGATAGGAATACCTTCTCGCTGCAGTCGTTCGACCATCAGCGTTGTCACCGCGCCGACCTGTTCACTAACGAAGTCATTTTTTGACTTGTAAGGGTGGTGATGGTCGATAATGATTTGTGGTGTATTGGCGCGAAGCCCCTTTATTTTGGGAGCGCGCTGCGTATCGACCAGAATGACCTTGTCGACGTCTTTCGGGCGGATATCGGCCTCGTTGGTGAAATTTAGGCCGTTGCGATACAGCATCATAAAGTGCTGGACATTACGATTCAGTCGTTCCGGCAGCACGGGTATAGCATCCGGGTACAACTTGTGTGCGGCCATGGTTGCTGCAATCGCATCAAAGTCCGCATTGGAATGGGTCAGAATCAGTTTCACAGTGTCATCACGTCTGGTTGTCGACCTTCTGGCATTATACCGCTAAAAATTCTGTGCCTAACTCGGAACAGGCCAACCGCCGGGTGTGAATTCAATATTCACCTCTGGCACCGCCCAGTAACTGATGGGTAAGCTGTAGAGATCGACCACACGGGTCGTCGCGCCAAAAATCGTGGACCAGAGTTCGCGCTCGTCTGGGCTGCTCCATTGCACCAATAGTAAATCATACGGATTGACTTCGGCCTGGGTCATGAGTTGTGGATAAGCCGTGATATGGATCGCTGCCCACTGCTGGACGATTTCATCCACGCCGGGTGGGTTACTATGCCCGAGTGCGCGCTCAAAGCCATCCGGCCAACCCGCATTTGCCAGTTGGACACGGAGATCTGCTGGCGAACTACCGCCTGATGCAGAACGCTCAACCGGGATTGCCAGCGCTTCAAGCACGCTTGCTGGATCAACACTGGCTTCAAGGATGGGAATGATGCTTTCATCCGTGAAAGGCGCAACACTGGTATTGATGACCAGGGAGACTGTTGGCGTTACAGGGGAAAGGATTGCTCCCGGCCAGTTGCCGTAGGCCGCGATCACGTCAAAGCGTGTTCCTAAGTCAGCCGCACTGAATGTGTCTTCAAGCTGTGTGATCTCTGCTTTGGCCGCAATCAGGTTTAGATCAGATACGTGATTTTCGGTATTGGCGGCCAGTGCATAGCGTATGGCTACAGGCTGCTCCTGGGTTGCTGGAAGCTGTGTGATTTCCTCTGACGGCATATCCACAGGGAAGGGAGTTGGTTCCGGCTCACAGGCCACAACCATAAACACCAGCAGCGACAGCCATAAGGCTCTCATAAATACGATTTCAGGCGATCCAGGGACCGACGATGCCGCGTTGTAACATGCTCAGCGAAGTGGTCGCGTTGAAGAACGCCAGAATAGCAAAGGCGATTGCCGCGCTGCGGTCATCACGACCGCGCAGCATGGTAAACAGGCCGGGCATAATGACGATCAAGAACGCCATGTAGAGGTAGTAGATGACAATCCGTTGAGGGTGAAGGCCCTGTAGGGTCATGATCACCCCAACCAAAGTTACGATACCGGCCAGCACCGCACTGATGGCAACTGCGCCCCAGAAGCCGCCGGAGATTGATTCATTCCGTGCCGCGGTGATCGAGGCCCAGATACCGATTGCGACTGAGTAGAAAATATGCATGTTGAAGAGGATGTAGTGAATGTCGTTCAGGTCCATAGCGTGAGTTCAATCAATTTGAAATGTAGTCTGCCTTGGGCAGAGTGAAGTAGAAGATGCTGCCTTCTCCAAGCCGGCTTCTAACACCGATACGCCCACCGTGGCTTTCGATAATTGATTTGGCAACGGCAAGACCCATACCTGTACCGCCAAACCGCCGGTTTACGCCTCCATCGACCTGATAGAAACGCTGGAAGATCTTCTCTTGCTCCGAGGGGTCTACGCCGATGCCATAATCACGAATAGCCACCTGGATGACAGGCCCATCAGTGTCTTTCACCAGAACTTCGATGTGTTCGCCTTCGCTGCCAAACTTCAAGGCATTGCGGAAAAGTTTTTCGAACGCGTCGGTAATGAGATTGGGATCGGCCAAAACTGGTGGGATAGCTTCCGGAAAGTGGGTGGAGATTTGTAAGTGCGATTCATGAATCTGAGTGCTGGCTTGCGAAAGGAAGTTTTCGATAAGCTCAACAATGTTGATCGGTTGGCGGTCCACAACGGAGGTTTCCTGCGCCTGGACAGACACCATCTCCTCCACAATATTGGCGACCTGGGCTGCTTTTTGCGCGACTGTCTTGAGCGCATCACGCTGTTCATCGTTCGCTAGCGGCCCGAAGGCCTCATCCACAAGCAACTCAGAATAGCCAACCACATGAATTAAAGGCGTTCGTAGTTCGTGGGAGACATTCTGAATGAAATGATCTTTGGTTTTGTCTGCCTCTTGAAGCTCCCGGTAGGCGCTTTCCAATGCTTTGGCCCGGCTTTGGAGCGATTGGAACAGCCGAGCATTCTCCATCGCATTGCTAACAACATTGGCGATACCCTGAGCGAGATTAACTTCCTGGTCTTCATAATGGCGCAGGTTCACGTCGATCAGAACCACCATACCAATCGCAGCCGCGTGGGAAATCAAAGGGATCATCAGCGCAGAACTGCCGCCACGATACTGCAACCAGCGATACTCATGACTATCGGCGTTTAGCATATCGCTGGTAATGACCATAGAGCGCTTTTCTGTCACGACCTCCTGCATATTGGGATGGTCGACAAGCGCCAGCCGTGGGCCATGCCGGTTGGTCCACTCGGCAAAACCAAATTCACGCACCGTTCGCGTATAATAATCACCGTGTCGCCAATATTGGATTGACACCCAGCAGGTGCTGTCAATTTTAGAAAGTTGCTGAGTGAGATCGCTAATGACAGGATCACTGACCTCTAAAAGATTGTAGGTGGCTGTGAGCTTGTCCTGCCAGTTTTTGATGATGGTATCTGCCCCGCGGATATGCTCCTCTGTAAACCCGGGGCTTGCGCTGCTGTAGAGAATGGCTACGCCACTTAGCTCGCCGTGCAAACTGATCGGCAAGGCCATCATGTGCAGCATTCCATTCTGATGCAGGCGATTGCGATCTTCCAGAGAGATATTCGCATCGCGTTTTGAGATGACTACCGGCGTTTCTTGTGTCAATGCCCGATAGGTTATTGAACCTTCGCTAAGTTGCCATGCTGGCCCGCTGCCTTCTTCCCAGAAGACATCGGAGATTTCCGAAAGGGTTTCCAGCCTGTTTTTACCTGAATCCCAGGCCATCAAAATGCAATGTTCTACGTCGAGACTGCTGATGAGGCTGTGGACGGTTTCGTCAAGTACATTTGCCAGATTAAGTGTCGATGATGCAGCTTCGCTGGTGTTGAGCAGAGTAGCGAGTTCCGCAACCCTGCGCTGTGACTGATCAAACAGCCGTGCATTGACGATGGAAACTGCCGCCGTTCCAGCCATGGTTTCCAGCATTTGTAAATCACTTGCATCAAAAGCGCCATCAAGTTTGTTCACCACTTCAATGACGCCAATGACATCTTCGCCATGAATTAGCGGGACTGCAATCACTGACTGAGTGATAATACCGGTCATCTCATCCACGGCTCGGTAAAAACGTTCATCATCTTGCAGCTCAGAAACCAGCGCCGGGCGTGCTTCGCGTGCGACCCATCCAGCGATTCCCTCGCCAATGGGGATACGCAGGTTAATCATGTCAGCAGCTTTATGGCCTGCGGCAGCCACCACAAACAGCTCATCCTCGTTTTCACGATTGACCATAAATAGCGATGCGCCCTGTGCCTCAACCATCTGAATCGCTGAGTCGAGAATATCCTGAAGTGTCTCATGCAGTGATAGATTGGAGGCAATGACCTGCACAGCTTTGATCAAGGCGGTTAACCGGCTGGATTGACGTTCGAGGGCAATCTCTCGGTTTTTTTGCTCGGTCATATCGCTGAGGACAACGACCTGATTGTCCAACTGATTTGATTGCGACCGTGAGCGTGACATCAACACCGGTATCACGCGTCCATCACTGGTCACCAGCCGTTGGTCGAATTTCATAGTTGCCGCGTTTTCTTGCAACAAACCTGTCATCACATCATGCCGGTCATTGGGATGAAATAGCAGACCTGCTGATTGGCCTTCAAGCTCAGCCTGCGTGTAATTCGACATGCGTAGAAGCCGCCTGTTCATGTACTTGATGTTGCCACGCGAGTCGATCACGACCAGTGCATCGCTCATCGTGTCGATAATCATCTGGCGAAAAGACTGTTCGCTGCGACGCTCTTCTTCACGTTTTTCCGCATCTTCCATAAGGCGGTTGTAATCGACCGCGATGGCGGCCTGGCTGCTGCATGCGGTCAAAATCTGCTGCGCACGCGGGGACTCCATATCCTGCGGTTGGTAGTTACCGAGTAGCATCACACCCACTGGTTTTCCAACAGCGCTCAACGGCACTATCGTAATATACGACAGACGTAATTGCTTGAACGATTCAAAAAGCGGCCCAGTTGAGGGTGGGTCTTGAAGCTGCTGGATAGGGAGATTAAGCATTGTTTGGCGAGTTCTCAGGGCGTTACAAAGTGGATTGGATGGATCATCCACTGGGAATTCAGCGCCAGTCGGACTTTTTTGTAGTCTAGCCAGAAAATTTGATTCCTGGGCTGAACCGCTGCTGGTGACAAGGCTTTGACTGACTAAGACATCCCGTGATTGATCCAATGCCAGCAGCCAGACCATCGCACTGCCCATAATCGCCAGGGTGGTGTGAGCAACTTCATCTAGCAATCGTTGCGTGTTTGGGGGGGCGTTCTCGTCAGTCGCAAGCGCAGACTCTACCTTGTTGACGAGGTCAGGCAGGTTCACTGGTTTTGCGATGTAATCGACGGCACCGGCGAGCATCCCGTCGGCACGGGTGTCGCTGGGGTCTTTAGCAGTGACCAGGATGACGGGAATAGCGGCTGTGCGAGTATTCGCTTTGAGCTGCCGGCAGGTCTCGATGCCATCCATCTTCGGCATCATCACATCGAGAAGGATTAGATCAGGTTTTTCTTCTGCCGCCAGTTTTAGAGCTTCGGGTCCACTTGTGGCTTGAATGGTCTCATAACTGTGGAGTTCAAGCCAGTTTATGATCAACTCCAACGTATCGGGGATGTCATCGACAACCAGGATACGTGCGTTACTATGCCCATTATCCATCAATCTATTTCCTTGAACCCGTCTGCTGACTCACTTTACATTGTAATGTTGAGTATCAACTCGTGCTAGTCACAATGGTTGTTAAAAACATAGGCTTCCATTCATGGAAGCCTATGAAAGTATAATACGGCGATAGAAGGATGTTAGATGAGGATTACCTGGACAAAGAGCACCTGAGCCAGCCAGACTGCTATTGTCAGATTGACAGCGATCAACCCTTGAATTTGAGCGGATGCAGTTACATCTGCTGCTGCGCCACCGCGCATATCCGTTTTGGGGCGGAATAACATGCTGATCGCGATGCTCACCAGGAGCACGAGACCCAGCCACAGTGGGAAGGCCCCTTGGACGATAGCCGCAAGCAGACATACGCCTGCCAGCCCGATGGAAAAATACATCGCCAAACGGGTGTTTTGCTGCCCCAGAATGATCGCTGTGTTGTAGAGCCCGGCGGCCTTATCCATATCATAATCACGGAGTTGATTGTAGAGCTGACCATAGACTGAGGCTAAGGTAGCACCTGCGGCGACAAACCACACAATTCCCGGCTGACTGTCATAGATGAAATATCCGGCCAGCAGTAGCAGTCCGCTGAGCATCAGGGAATGCGACACAATGTCGGTTACAGGCCAGGCCTTCAGTCGCACTGGTCGCCAGGAATAAAGGTGGGATAAGAGCAGGGTAGCCACGCCAATACCGAAAACAGTGAGCCCGCCAACGGCGTATAAAACAAGGGTGATGAGAGCAACCACACGGCAGGCCGCATAGCCGATGTGCGCGCCGATTTCACCAGTGGCGATCGGATTTCGGGCCGCACGTGCCGGGTCACGAGCATCATCAGGGGCGTCTTCAATATCGTTAATCATGAAAGCGTAGGCGACAGCCAGAATATTGGCTAGAATGACCGCCGCTAAGCGCCAGTCCAAAGGCGTGTTGTTGGGACGGGCAGCGAGTAAAGCACCTAAGAGCGTAAGCGGGATTACGAAGGGCACATATTCCCTCCATCTTGTGAGACGAATGAGGCCCTGTAGTTGATTTTTCAAAGGTGTCGGTTGCAAATTTAAGTTCCTCCTGAATATGAGTGACGCGTGAGAAACATCTCGAAAATCATAACATACTTTGTCAGGGGCGGGAAGCACCCAGTTCTGCGGGGCATGTATTGGCAAAATTTTGGCGTCAGTGTATGATGACCCCGACTATGACAAGGATGCGCTCTTTTCCCCTTTTGCTCTTTGCACTGACCGCCTGTGCATTTACCCAGGTGGAGCCTGTTCAACTTCCCACAGCGACCACTGTTCGTGTTGTGCCTGCGACGCTGGTGCCAACTGTTGGACGGCAGATGCAGGCGGTTGCCAGCCCGCAGCAGCCAACTGCTGACGCCATTTTTGTAGATTGCCAATTCACAGCTGGACAGCCTACCACCAGCCACAGCGCAACGGTGAATCTGAATTACCCGCAGCGTGGATTGATTGCTCAGCAGCAAATTCGTTATATCAACCGGACGAATGAGGTCCTGGACCAGATTGTGTTAAACGCGGAGGCTAATCAATGGCCGGGCGCGTTTACGATTACACGCCTTCAGGTGGGGACTATCTCACAAGATGTTGCTTACGAAATTACCGGACGGCACATTGTCATTGATCTGCCGGAAGCACTACAAGCGGGTTGTATGGTGCAGATTGATGTAACGTTTCAGTTGGATGTGCCGGAGATTGGTGGCGGTGTGCAGGCCTATAAAGGCTATCTGGCGCACACGCCGCGGCAGTTGAATCTCAGCAACTGGTTGTTGACTGTCGCGCCTCATGCCGATGGAGAATGGATCGTGCGCGAACCTTCTTTTATTGGTGAGCAGACCGTGTTGGATGTAGCTGATTGGGATGTGACACTCAATGTCTCGGGTGCCAGCGAAGCACTGGAAATCGCTGGCCCAGGAGAGGTTTCACGCCCGAGCGGGCATAGCTGGCATTTTACACTGAGTAACTCGCGGGATTTCACGCTCAGCTTGAGTGAAGAGTTTGTGATCACACAGGCGCAGACCGACGATGGAGTTACGGTTGAACTCTATGCCTTTGCCGATGCCCAGGTGACGAATAATGAGGGTCGTGTTCTGGATGGGGCTGCTCATTCACTGGAAGTCGCTGCGAAGAGTCTGGCGATGTATTCCGATCTATTTGGCGCTTACCCCTATAAACGCCTAGTCGTGGTCGAAGGCGATTTCCCGGATGGGATGGAGTTCACGGGGATTGTGTTTGTTAGCAAGGACTGGTTTACACGTTGGCCGGGGATGCCACAGTCCTACTTAACCATCATCACCGTGCATGAGGTTTCGCACCAGTGGTGGTACGCGGCAGTGGGCAACGATCAGGCGTTAGCGCCGTGGTTGGATGAATCCCTGGCGACTTACAGCGAATACATTTTTTATGAGGAATATTATCCTGATTTAAAAGACTGGTGGTGGGCTTTTCGGGTAGATAATTACGCGCCTGAAGGGTTTGTCGATAGTAAAGTCTATGAGTTTTCTTCTATCCGTGAGTATATCAACGCGGTATATCTACGTGGGGCGCACATGCTCCATGATTTGCGAAACGACCTGGGGACGGATGCGTTTTTTGCGCTGCTGGCGGCTTATACGGGTGCGGCACATGGGCGGATTGCGACATCTGACATGCTGTGGTCTTTAATGAGCCAGGATCAACTGGCTGCTACGCAATCGACCCGCCAGCATTATCTGCGCCAGCCGGGAATGCTGCCGTAGATGGGGCGAACTATAAGTCCGCCCCGTTGCTGCTTAGATAACTTCAAGGCCATTGCGGTCCGGAAGAGCAGGGAATGGTGCATGGGGTTCGGTCTGATACCAGAATGCAGTTGATGAAATATCATCCTGAAGTGGCAGGTAGCGACCTTCGGAGCGCCAGCCCAGCGCCTGAATGGTGACACTTAAATCTTCCTGGAAGCGGATTGGGTCCATAATGTGCCAGCGATACAGGCCAAAACGCTGCTGGCTTTGATAAAGACCATCTGGCGCGATGACCTGTGGCAGCCCAGAGAATGGTGAGCTGAAGACTCCATACTGGCCTTTAGGGTGTTCGAAATTCCAGGCTCCGCCAAAGTAATCTTCAGTGCCGGTGCCACAGATTGTGGGATACTGGCCGTCGCCGTCCATGAAAAACTTGATTTCACCTTCTCCCCACCAGCCGTTGTTGTTCACGCCCCAGGCCATGTATGTGCCTACATACTGCCCCTGACCTTTCACACCATCCAGCAACGTGTGAACGGTCTGGTAGGGGAGGGGATTGTTGCGTCGCCATTGGGCATGGAAATAACCGACATCCTCAGGAACATCCGTCAGCGTGTAGTCGAATTGATAGAAGAAACCGCGAATTTCCTCATCAATCAGGTTTTCAACAGTGATGCGGGCGCTCTTGCGGAAGGGCATCTCCCAGTAGCAGTTGAAGCCGCCAGCCGGGTTGACCGCGACCGGCAGTGACGTGATGTTGCAGCGCACACCCCATCCGTTGCAGAAAAAATCGCCCAGTGGGGTTTCCACCGATGGTGTTTCTTCACCATCCCAGTAAAAGCGAATGATAATTTTGCGCCAGACAGCCGGATTGACCGTAATCCAGATGTGCTGAATAGCGCCCGGCCCGTCGATCTCGGCGACAGTGGTGGTTTCATTGGGTGGTAAGGTGATACATGGAGAGACTTTCCAACCCTGCCCTAATTCCCGTGAGGCGTTTGAGCCCTCGCCTTCGGTTGCCATGCCGCCCTGACCTTTTGCGCCTATAAAATTCTCTGCGCTGATCGAGCGGGTTTGTGCGTTGGATAACCGTGCCAGATTGCCTAAACTCATATTTAATCCATTAAATGGCATGTAAAAAATCTCCTTTTTGTGTGGTGCCAATCGTTATAATTGTATCCAGAGAAAGACTTCTTGAAATGTGATTGGTATGATCGCTTATTTGTGGGTTTGAAGTGGGGTTTGGAGTAATATTCGGAACAAAAAGAAATAATATTTTTGGGAGCATAAAATGCGTTTTTCTGAAGCACAGATTCGACAATTTTGTGAACAGGGCTATTTGGCTGTCCCTCAATTTTGGACCGAACGTGAGGTCGCGGCGATGCGGGCCGAGCTTGAACGCCTGAAGCAGGAGGGCAAACTGCGAAATGTCGCGACCGATGGTGATGGCAAGACTACCTCCAGCGCAAAGATCAACCTGCAACTGTGTCCCATGTACCCTCACAGCACGTTTTTCCGCGCGATGCCATTTGCACCCAAGGTTGCTGAGGCCGTTGGGCAGCTCGTCGGTGAACCGGTGGTGCTGCATCTTGATCAAGTTTTTCTCAAGCCGGGCAGGCAAGGCGCAGGGACAAACTGGCATCAGGATAATGCTTACTTTCAGATCCCTGACCCGCTCAAAGGTACTGCTTTATGGACCGCTGTTCATGATGCGACCGTGGAAAATGGCACCATGCACCTGATCCCCGGCAGCTTCCGTGAGGCTTACGAACACACGCGCGATCCTGAAAGCGATCATCATATCCGTTGTTATCCACCTGAAGATGAAATGGTAGCGGTGGAACTGCCCGCAGGTGGGGTAGTGTTTTTTGCGTATGGAGTCGCGCACTGCACGAAAGCTAACAATACCGACAAAGAACGCGCCGGGATTGCCTTTCACTTTATCAATGCGGATCAGGATGGTCATGCGCGCAGTGGCTTTGAAGTTGGCAAGCGTCCCTATCTGACTGGTCCTGATGCAACCGGCGGCGAGCGTGAATATGGCCTCCGGGTTGCGGGTACCTGGGAACAGGAAGTGGATCGTGTATTGAATAACCACTAAAAAACGGTCTGAGCTTTGTCTCCAAAGGTGCTGCTTGCATGAGCAAGTGGCACCTTTCGTTGTGGAATGCAGCCCATTAGAGTCCGGTTGCCCTACCAGATCAGCCTGTTTCTCGTTAATCTACAGGTGGTGGGGTTTCTCTGGCAGCAGTTCCCCGCTGCCGATCGCGCAGTGTTTCACTCGGCAAAATTGACGATTGGCGCTGTCAAAGGTTGAAAATACCAAGAAGGATTATTACTTATGGCAATTACCGAAGTTAAAGTGATTTTGACCTGTCCTGGGCGTAACTACACGCTGGTCAAGGTTATGACCGACCAGGGTGTCTACGGGGTGGGTGATGGCACAATCAACGGCAACGAAGCCACAGTCGCCCAGATGCTCTCTCATGTAAGCGAACTCATCATCGGTCATGATGAGGATCGTATTGGCGACATCTGGCAACTGCTCTTTCACTGGGGCTACTGGCGCAACGGGCCAATCTTTCGTGCCGCAATCGCCGCAATCGATATGGCGCTGTGGGATATCAAGGGCAAAAAAGCGGGAATGCCCGTTTATCAGTTGTTGGGTGGCCGAGCACGCGAAGGCGCGATGGTTTATGGTCATGCTCACGGACGTGATCATGCTGAGGTTGAGGACAGCGTGCGCAGTTTTATCGAACGCGGCTATAAGGCGGTTCGCGCGCAACCAGGGCCATACGGTGGCGCGGGGATGTTGAGCCGTAAGCCTGGGCGACGTGAAGGCCTGCCGCCGACCGATTATTTTGAGCCGGAACCGTATATGCGTCAGGTCGCGCCCTTGTTCGACTATCTGCGCAATACCATCGGCTTTGATACGCACCTGCTGCATGATGTTCACGAGCAGCTCACCCCAATCCAGGCGGCGTGGCTGGCACAAAGCCTTGACGAATATATGTTGTTTTTCCTTGAGGACTGCCTGCGTCCCGAATATCTCGAAGGCTTCCGCTTAATCCGCGAAAAGTCGAACACGCCATTGGCGATTGGCGAAATTATTCACAGCCGTGAGCAATGGATCATGTTGTTCCGGGAGCAGTTGATTGACTACATCCGCACACCACCGATCCACATTGGTGGCATCACCGAGGCCATCAAATTGTGTACGCTGGCAGAGCCTTACCAGATTAAGAGTGGGTTCCACGGCGCAGGCGATATTGGCCCAATCGGTCAGGCGGCTTCGGTTTCGGTGGACGTGGTGATTCCCAATTTTGGTATACAGGAGTGGGTGGGTTTCTCCGATCAGATTCGCGAGGTGATCACCGGAGCCTGCGAAATGCGCGATGGCTACGCCTATCCCAATGAAGCCCCAGGGCTGGGAATGGACATCGACGAAGAGCTGGCGGCGAAGTATCCCTATAAGCCAGCATGGATGCCATTGGTACGTCGTATTGATGGCACGATGCATGTGTATTAGAGGGCATCATGGCTGAGCAAACGAAACCGATTGTTCATCTCTTTTGCAACGCCCATATCGACCCGGTGTGGATGTGGGGCTGGGAGGAAGGCGCGCGTGAGGCCATCTCTACTTTTCGGACAGCAGTCAATCTGCTGGATGAATATCCGGAGTTTGTATTTAATCACAATGAAAGCCTGCTGTATGAGTGGGTCGAGGAATATGACCCGCCGCTGTTTGAGCGTATCCGTGAGCATGTTCGAACGGGTCGCTGGAACATCACGGGCGGGTGGTATTTGCAACCAGACTGCAATCTGCCCGGCGGTGAAACCCTGGTGCGGCTGATTGCCGAAGGGCGGCGCTACTTTCAAGAAAAGTTTGGCGTGCGCCCGCCGGTTTCCTATAATTTCGATACCTTTGGTCATCCGGGAACCCTGCCGCAACTGCTCAAACAGGCGGGCTTCGAGATGTATATTCATTGTCGCCCGCCCGCCAATGAACTGGTTGAATTGCCCGACCCTGTACGGCGGTGGGAAGGAATTGATGGCACACAGGTGCTAGGTGTGCGCCCCAATTCTGGTTGGTACTGCACCAGTGAGGGAGAGGCTCAGGCCCAGGCACGTAATGGCATCCAGATCGCACGAGCAACCGGTGAAGATGTGGTCGTCACCTGGGGGCTGGGCGATCATGGTGGTGGCGCAACTGCTCGTGATCTCGATCTTTTCCGCGAGATCATGACCGAATTCGCGGACAGCGATGTGGAAGTACGCCACAGCACACCTGAATCCTATCTGGAACGGATCAAGTCCAAATTTGATCAGTATCCGCTTTATCGCGGCGAGGTGCAGCGCACGCTGATGGGCTGCTACACATCGGTCGCGCCAATCAAGCGCGAGATGCGCGAGGGCGAAGGGCTGATGGCCTCAGCGGAAAAATGGGCAGCGATTGCCTGGTGGCTTTATGGTTATCCCTATCCTCATGAATCACTGCGGGAAGCCTGGAAGCGGTTGATGTTCAACACCTTCCATGATGTGTTGTGCGGATCGCTGCTGGAAGATGCGCTTCCCGGTGTTCATGATATGTATGGTTTCGCCGGGGATGTGGCGCGCCGGGTAATCGCACGCAATCAACATTATCTGCTGCCCAATGTCCCGCCCACGCCAGACACCATACCGGTCTACGCCTTTAATCCACACAGCACCAACATGAAGGCACCGGTTGGCCTGAATTTTCTCAGTGGTTATCGTCCGCCAGCGAATGCCAAGACCTTCCAACTCTATGATGACATGGGCGAACGGGTGGATGCGCAGGCCAGCGGCGGTCATTCCATTGTGTTGGAAAGTGGTACTTGGCAGCCATACATCGGCTTTGTGGCCGATGTCCCTGCGTTGACTGCACGCCGCTACGAAATCCGCTTTGAGGAGCCGGAAGTTCGCTCCCAAAATCCGCTTGAGGTGGCAGAGAATGACTCAGGCGTTACGGTTGAGAATCACTGGTGGCGAGTGCATTGGGATCGTGATCTGGCCGCACCAGTAGAAATTACAGAGAAAGCCAGCGGACGTAATCTACTGAAAAAGGCTTTGCAACTATTTGCGATGGAAGATAATGCACATGCCTGGGGCGGGCAGACCAATGCCATATTCAACATACCCGTGAGTCCGCTGACAGCCTTAAGTGCGGAGGAAGTCGGCATTTTCACCGGCAGTGAAGATAAAACAGGTCCGGCACTGCGCGTGTTAGCCGCAGGACCGGTGTTTGTGCTGGTCGAATGTCTGGTGGGCTGGCAGCATACCCGAGCATCTATCCGCTTTAAGTTGTATCGTGATCTGCCACAGATCGATATTGATACACGACTGTATATGCAGGCACGGCGCAAAATGATCAAGCTGGTATTCCCGTTTGACCTGCCAGAGACAAGGGCGTTTTGTGAAGTGCCGTATGGTGAAGCGGAGCGCCAGGCAGATGCAAGTGAATACCCCTGCGCTCGCTGGATTCGGCTCGAATCAGCCGATATGACGGTCGGGATCGCCAACAGCGGTCAAAATGGGCTGGATGTATCCGCTGATGGTGTCCTGGGGCTGAGCCTCAGCCGGGGCGCGGTTCACTGTCACTGGGATGAAGAACCCGGTGGGCTGGATACTAATCGCTCGTTCACCTGGATGGATCAGACGCAGGTTGATACCTGTTTCCGGCTGATTGCCGGCGCAGACAGTCAGGCAGTGGCGGCGCAGCTGGTGCCGCTGGCGCTAGAATTAAACCAGCCATTTGAGCGCTTTTTTGCGTACTTCCCGCCGAGCGCGCCAGAAGGCGCGCCGGAGAAACCGGAAGCCTTTTTGCAAGTGGAGCCAGCAACTGTCATTATCGGTGCGCTCAAAAAAGCCGATCAGCAGGATGCGCTGGTGATTCGCCTGGCGGAGACATTGGGGAAAGCGACCAGTGCCACCGTCCAGTTACATGGCGACACCGCTCGTCAGGTTGATTTTGGCCCATATGAGATTAAGACGTTTCTGGTCAGCCGAAGCGGAGATGCCATCAAATGGCGTGAGTCGAATATCCTGGAAGAATAAGTAGATGGATAGGTGTCTGGGTGCCGGGCAAAGTGAGGGCTGTTGCCTTGAACGACGAAATCCCGTTACAATAAACGCAATGCAAGCAGGAGGGGAGGTTGATCAATACCAGACACCTATCTGGGAATCCGTGTTGTTTATCACTTAAATAAAGTTCTATTTGCATAAGGAGATTTTTGAATGCGACGCGCTTTAGTTTTTTTACTGACGATGATTTTTCTTGTGGTGATGGTGGGGACTATTGCCGCGCAAGAAGGGGTGACGCTGGTTATCTGGGGCGAACCCGGTACAGTAACCTGTATCAACGAACAGAGTGCTGAAGCTAACTGCATCTACGCGGTTCAGATGAACGAGCTGTGGAATGAGATGCATCCTGACATCACGTTGCAATGGGAAGATCATGGTTGGGATGCTGCGCTGCGCCAGAATCTGGTGACCGCCCAACTCGGCGGCACTGCGCCGGACATCACAGTAGGTGAGAGCTTTATGCCAGAGTTCACCCGTGACGGCTATTTCCTGCCGCTGGATGTCCCACAAGAGACGCTTGATAACCTGGTGCCGGGTACGGTCGCAGCCGTGACACTTGGCGATGCCGTACACGGTGTGGCGGCCTTTACGGCGGTGTTCGCGCTTGAAGTGAATGCAGATGTTGTGCGCCAGGCAGGTCTTGATCCTGATACTCTTGATCTTTCGACCTGGGATAAAGTGACGGAAGCCGCCCAGGCAGTGAATGAAGCCGGTGCGGGTGCTTACTATGGGTTCTCGATCCTGGGGCCAACCAATGCACCTGCTGCCGCGTTGTTCCGTGCCGCGCCTTATGTCTATCAGACTGGTGGTGATTTCTGTGATGAAGGCTGCGTCAATCCGACCTTCAATGATCCTGCCTCGGTGAAGGTTTACGAGTGGTTCCGTGAACTGTATCAGTATACGCCGCCTGGATTGGCCTTTAACGGCGACGAAGGTTTTGTGTTCACCCAGTTGTTTAACGGTCAAACTGCCATGCAGACAGCCGGTGCCTGGCACCCCGCCTGGGCCGCCAGCAGTGGTTGTGAAGACTGCCGTTATTTGCCGCTGCCGATTCCCGATGAGGGCGGACAACGGGCGAATGTGGTGGTCGGTAATGCCATTTACTCGGTGATGGCCGATACAGAACACCCGGATGAAGCGATGCTGTTCATGGAGCATCTGGCGAGTGACGCTGTGCAAAATAACGTGTTTTGGTCAACCGGACGCATGCCATCGACTGTTTCGACACTAAATAATATCCTGGCGGTTGCCGATGGTGACACTGCATCGGTTCCCGATTATTACGAGGGTGATGCAGTTACCGCTGCAGCACCGTTTGTGTTCTATATCGACGAACTGTTCAATGGTGAAGTTCGTACGCTGCCAGCCTGGAGCAAAGAAGGTCCAGCATTGGATGCATTGTGGAACGATATGTTCGCGGAAGTGCTGACTTCGGATCGTTCTGTGCAGGAAATTCTGGATGATTATCAGGGGCAGGCTGAAGCCCTGGTTGCCGGTTAATCGCGTGACGGTTGTGGGGAGTCCGCTGGCGGACTCCCCATTGAACGCTCACTGCACAAATTTATTCTCATGGAACAGACTCTCGCCAAAGGCGCACCGCAGATGGGTCAACGTCCCACCGGGTTGTTTTCAAGACACCGGCAGACGCTTGAAGCCTGGATTATTTTAGCCCCTATACTCCTCTATTATTTTGTATTCGCGGTTTTGCCCGTACTCGCCAATTTGCTCGTCAGTTTTTTGCAATGGGATGGCATGAATCAGGCGACATGGGTCGGGCTTGATAACTACGTTCGGTTTTTTACCAATGCTCGCTATATGGAAGTGCTGATCAACACCATCTTTTTTTCAGTGGTGGTGCTTGCTTTCAGTATGCTTCTGGGTTTTTTGGTCGCACTGGCACTGAACGAAGAGGTCAAAGGTCTCGCGCTCTATCGAACCATGTGGTATATCCCCACCCTGACATCTGCCGCGATCATGGCTCAGATTGCCACGGTATTTATCGCGCCCGGTTCTGGTGTGATCAGTGGGGTACTGAAAAGCCTGGGACAACCTGAGTTGATCTGGCAGATTGACCCAACCTTCGCACGGGTGTTTATTATCGTGTTTTCCATCTGGCGCGGCGTTGGATTATCGATGTTGTTGTATCTGGCGGGATTGCAGGGCATTTCGTCGGAAGTGATTGACGCGGCTAAAGTGGATGGCGCTTCAGGCTGGAAGATGATCCGCTTTATCACGCTGCCACTGCTGCGCCCGACCACCGTTTTCGTACTGGTTACCGGTCTGATTAATTCATTTCAGATTTTTGAGCCGGTGCTGCTGATTACAAACGGTCAGCCGCGTAATACGACCAACGTCATGATGTTGCAGATTTACAATGATGCCTTCAAAAATCAAAATTTTGGGATGGCGGCAGCCTCAGCGACGATCATGCTGCTGATCCTGTTGTGGGCCAGCGTGCTAAATATCCGCTTGATGCGGTCTACGAGTGTTGATGATCTATAAGGAGCAAACGATGGGAGCCCGGATCACTGACCAACACAAGCCAAGGACGAGATTACGCTCACTCTCGCTCAGGCGTATCCTGTTATATGCTTTTCTCATCATCACCAGCCTGATCATGTTCTATCCGCTGTTGTTTATGCTGATCGCTGGTTTTACCAATATGGCGGATTATCAGCGCAGTACATGGT
>JAIOHN010000204.1 GCA_019912985.1 Anaerolineae bacterium
ATCTTCCATTCCAAAATGTTCGCGCAGCAGGTCCGTTACCGTATACGGCTGCGAACTCTCACTGCATACATGCCACAGCGCCCCGCGTGTGTCTGTCAGCGCCAGTTCCGCCGCCAACCGCGATTTCCCACTGCCGCCGTATGCCAGCACCATTACCGGCTGTCTAAGCTCCAGTTTTGACCGCACTTCTACCAGCTCGGCCTCGCGTCCCTGGATTGGGATGCTGGTCAGCCGCCGGTCCATCGCCTCCCCGCCCAGAAGTGTTGCCCGCCGTGTAAAGGTAGGAGCGTCCGTGTCTGCTGCTTCTCCCGTGATCGCTGCCGCCAGCTTCGCCAACCCCGCTTCACGATCTGTTTGCAAATCCACCCACTGGTGCAGCCGCAGTCGCGCCGGGATGTCTTCATGCGGCACATCGTCAATAATTGCCAGCAGCAGCGCATGGTTATAGGTCAGTGCTGCCCGCCACTCGGCAGTGACTTCATCACTTTTGACGGCATTGCGCGAGACGACCATCAGCAGATACGGGCATGTTTTCAGCGCGCTTTCGATCTTGTTCTGCCAGTTCTCGCCGGGTTTAATGTCTTTGTGGTCAACCCACATTTCGACGCCGGTTCGGGCTTCCAATTCATCATGCAATTCGCTCACTACCTCATCATCGGCAGTAGCATGGCTGATAAAAACGTCGGGCATGGGTTGACTCCTCTCTATAAGGTATATTGTGCGCTAATACTTCTTTGGCTGCAACATACCTATCACGAGTGGCTTACCCCAACACCCATTCACGGTGTTCCTCGTGATGTTCGCGCGAGGCGGTCAGCACCAGCGCCAGCGGATACTCGGCGAGCCAGGTGTATTTCCCGGTGTCCAGCAGGGCTTGTTCAGGAACGGCTTCGCCAAGCTCGATCAGGTGAAGAAAGCCCGCTTTCCATTCCGCATAGACCTGCGACCAGGGTTTCTCGCGGTTGGTTTTATAAAGCCAGGCGTTCAGGTCATCTGGCTGGCCTTCTGCCTCGGGATCAAACTCGGTCGGCCATTCGGGGAATACCGGCTCGTGATGCTGAACAGCGGCTTCCATCCGCGCGATGGAGCGCTGCTGCCAGGCCCATAGATGCGCCATCACATCTTTGATTGACCAGTTGGCGTCCAGGCTCGGAGCCGTGATCTGTGCCTCGCTCAACCCGGCCAGAATGCCCTCCCACTGGTCGAATTCCGTTCTCAGCGCGCTTATGATTTGTGTTTTATCGCTCACGGTCATGTTCCTATGCATATCTGTACTGGTATCCACGTACATTCTACCGCGAATGTTGACGTAAAAGAACCTTTGTTCTATGATGAAATCACGTTTGGCTGGAAGGGAGAAAAGGCACATGGATCTCGACCACTTTGCCACACAAATGGCAACCAATGCCAGGACAATTCAGCAATTGACCGTTGGCGTCAGTGAGGTGCAGGCTCGTTGGAAACCGGATGCTGAAACATGGTCGGTGCTGGAGGTGATTAATCACCTGGCCGACGAAGAACGCCTGGATTTTCGCGTCCGGCTGGATCATATCCTGTATAAACCCGGTGTCAATCCACCGCCGATAGACCCGCAGGGATGGGTGACTGAGCACGCTTATAACGAGCGCCAGCTAGAGCCATCGCTCAGCAGCTTTTTGCAGGCGCGGGAGGACTCGCTGGCGTGGCTGCGGGGACTCGACGCGCCGGATTGGGAAGCCGTTTACACCGCGCCCTGGGGGTCCAGTCGGGCAGGAGATATGTTCGCGGCCTGGGTGGCGCACGATCTGCTGCACATGCGCCAGTTGGTCGAGCTGCATTATGCCTGGACACAAACAGCGGTTGAGCCTTATCAAGTGAACTACGCCGGGGAATGGTAGGGAGTGTCAGAGCGCATGAAAAAGAAAAAAGAAACCGTAGACGAATATATGCAGAGGCTTGACCACCCCCTCAAAGCGGAAGTCGAGGCGGTGCGGGCGATCATCAAAGGGGTTCATCCCGACATCACCGAGCAAGTGAAGTGGAACGCCCCCAGCTTCAGCTATACCGACTACATAGCGACCTTCAATCTCCGTGCGACCCAGCATGTCCATCTCGTCTTTCACAACCCGGACATCGCCAGCATCCAAAGCGACATTTTGGAAGGGGACTATCCCGACCGGCGCATGACTTACTTTAAGAATATGGGGGATGTGCAGGCCAAAAAAACCGCGCTCGAGCAGGTGATCCGTGAATTGGTAAGCAAAATGGAAGCGTAAGACCACAAGAGACAGACTGCCGCTACAGAAAGGATGCAGCAGTGATTCTGTTACCGAACGAGGTTGCGGTGAGCTATAGCGGCGGCGTGCAATCGTGGAGTGACCCTCTCTGCATTCTATTGACACACTCTCCAAATGGCATTACCATGAATCGCGAAGGCGTAGATGAGAACGCGTCCTGATACGCAAGCCCTCCAGAGAGGACATGGCCGATAGGCTGAGAGCCAGTCCAGTGTGCGGCGCGTCGGGATACCCTCTCGGAGCCGATGACCTGAACACTACCAGAGTAAGGTCATCCGGGTGGTCCCGTAATCGGCCAACGAGTGGACTCGGCACAGACCGAGTCAAGCCAGGTGGAACCGCGGAAAGCAACAAGCGCTTTTCGTCCTGGTAGTTTCCAGGGACGATGGCGCTTTTTGATTCTCATTGCCGTTGCCTCGGGAAACGTTCGCTCGTTTTTTGAGGAGGTTCACTATGAACGCATTACTCGCTCGTGCGGATGCGTACATCCCGCCTGGCTATGACCCGGCGCTGTACAAAATCCGCCATTCCGCCGCGCACATCATGGCACAAGCCGTGAAAGAGCGCTTCGCACCGGATGGTGATGTTCACATCGCCATTGGCCCCCCCATCGACAGCGGCTTCTACTACGATTTCGAGCTGCCGCGCCCGATCAATGACGATGATCTCGTCTGGATCGAGGCCCGAATGCGCGCCATCATTGCCGAAGATCACCCGTTCAGCGTCCGTCAGGTCAGCGCCGATGAAGCCCGCGCCATCTTTCACGATGAGTTGTTCAAGCTGGAGTTGATTGACGGCCTCGAAGCAGGCGGCGTGGACGAAAACGGCCAGCCGCTGCCTGCCGACCAGCGCCCGCCGATCACGCTTTACCAGCAGGACAGCTTCGTCGATCTGTGCCGTGGGCCGCATGTGCCATCCACAGGCGCGCTTGATCCCGCTGCCATCCGCCTGTTGAGCACATCCGGCGCGTACTGGCGCGGTGATGAACATCAGCCCATGCTCCAGCGCATCTATGGCACAGCGTTTGCCACACCCGCCGAGCTTGAGCATTTCCTGTGGCAGCGGGCCGAGGCCGAAAAGCGCGACCATCGCAAACTGGGCCGCGAGCTTGAGCTGTTCCATCTCGACCCAACAGCACCTGGGATGCCGTACTGGCTGCCTAAAGGCATGAAACTGCTCAACGAACTGCTGGCCTTCTGGCGTGAGATTCATGAGGCGCACGGCTACCAGGAGATCAGCGCGCCACTGATCAACGAGAAAAGCCTGTGGGAGACATCCGGCCATTGGGATCACTACAAGGATGAAATGTTCCTGATGCCGGTGGATGAGCACACGACCTATGGCGTGAAGCCCATGAACTGCCCTAACGCCATGGTAGTGTTCAATCTCAAGACACGCAGCTATCGTGATCTCCCGCTGCGCCTGTCGGATGTGGACACACTTCATCGTCATGAGCGCTCTGGCACGCTGCACGGCTTGCTCCGTGTTCAGCGCTTCCAGCAGGATGATGCCCATCTCTTCGTCACAGAAGATCAGATCGAGGCAGAGTACAACCGCGTCTTTGAACTGGCCGACCTGTTCTACAACATCTTCGGGCTGGATTACACGCTGCGGCTTGGCACACGCCCGGAGGATTTTGTCGGAGAGATCGAGGTGTGGGATAAGGCAGAAGCCTATCTGCGCCGCATTCTGGAAAATCAGGGGCGGCCCTACACAGTGCTCGACGGGGATGGCGCATTCTACGGCCCTAAAGTCGATATTCTGATGCATGACGCGCTGGGACGCGAATGGCAGATGGGGACGATTCAGCTCGATTTCCAACTGCCGCAGCGCTTCAACTGCCTCTACACAGACAGCGACGGTCAGCGCAAGCATCCGGTCGTGATTCACCGCGTGATCTACGGCTCGCTGGAGCGCTTTATCGGCATTCTCATCGAGCACACGGCAGGCGCGTTCCCGGTCTGGATTGCACCTGTGCAGGCGGTCGTGCTGCCGGTGGCCGATGCGCACCTCGACTATGCCTGTCAGGTCGCCGAGCAGTTACGGGCGGCGCACATCCGCGTGGAGGTCGATGACCGCAGTGAGCGGGTCAGCGCCAAAATCCGCGACGCGCAGTTGCAGAAAATCCCGTACATGCTGGTGGTGGGTGGTCGCGAGGTTGAGCAGGGGGC
>JAIOHN010000205.1 GCA_019912985.1 Anaerolineae bacterium
CACCAAAAGCGCTCCTACTGCTTAAAATTCCCGCTATTTTTAAACCGACATCTGCCGGATGCTGACGCATCCGGTTTTTTGTTACGCCTTAGCGAATTTCTTCCAGGCGGTCATGGGCGGGCGGCGGCTCATACGACAGCGCTGAAATCTCCTCACGCCACGCCGGAGTCATCTCCACATCCACTGCCGCCAGCGAATCCTCAAGCTGCTCCAGGTTGCGCGCACCGATGATCGGCGCGGTCACGGCAGGGTGAGTCATCACCCAGGCGACCGCCAGTGTCGCGGGATGATACCCCTTTTCAGCCGCATAATCGGTAAAACGCCGGGCGATCTGATAATACAAATCCTCACCGTAGCGCACCGCATACATCTTGTTATCCACCAGACGGCCCTGCTCTGGTTTTTGATCATTGTATTTGCCAGTGAGCAAGCCGCCACCCAATGGGCTGTAGGGGATCACGCCGATCTGCTGATCGGCGGCCAGCGGCAGAATTTCCACCTCCGCCTGGCGCTTCACCAGGTTATACATCGGCTGCATACACTCGAAGCGGGCCAGCATCTCACGTGCGGAGATGCCCAACGCCAGCGCGATTTGCCACGCGGCCCAGTTGCTCACAGCGGGATAAAGAATTTTCCCCTGGCGCACCAAATCATCCAGTGTGCGTACCGTTTCCTCAATCGGGGTATCCGCATCGAAGCGGTGGATGAAATAGACATCAATCCGGTCGGTGTTGAGACGCTTCAGACTGGATTCAACCTGAATCTGGATGTGGCGACGCGATGCGCCGGTGCGGTTAATATCCTCTCCGGCATTCATCGCCACCTTCGAGGTAATCACCAGATCATCACGGCTGTCCGCCATCAATTTGCCCAGGATTTCTTCCGACCGTCCACCACCGTAGACATTGGCACAGTCGAAGAAGTTGATTCCCACCTCGCGGCAGCGGTGAAACATCTTCGCGGATTCGGCTTCGTCGGCGGTGGAGCCAAAGGACATCGTGCCGAAGCACAACTGCGACACCTTGACACCGGTGCGCCCCAGTATTCGATATTCCACGTTTCCTCCTTTTGGTTTCACTCAGCGGTTTCATCTGCCGATTGTACCGACTCCCGCCAAGAGCGACCACCAGGGAAGAAGTGAGCGTTAGGTTCTACCCTAACCGCGCCGCGCTGATCGCGCCGGGATGGGTGCCATGCAGCAGCAGATCAACCGCACGCTCTGCGGAGCCAACCCCCATCGCCAACCCATGCCCGTGAAAGCCAACCGCGAAACCCACACGCGGCTTGTCTGGCAGTGTTCCCACCAGCGGCAGGCCATCCACACTGAAGCCCATAATTCCTGCCCAGCGCCGTTCGATTGGCGCAGTCACATCAGGGAATTTCTCGCGTAGATAGGCTTCCAGGACGCGCTGCACCGGGTCGGTAATGCGATCATCCGTGGTATCGTTTTCCAGCGCCTTGTTTTGCTTGCGCCCGCCACCGATCAGCAAGCGACCATCAAAAGTATCGCGATAGTACATATAGCCATAATCGCTGTAGCCACAGGTATTGACCAGCGGGCCGTTTGGCAGCGGTGCGGTGACGAGGCACTGCGCTCGCGTCGGAATCACCTTGCCAACAAAATAGGGATCAATCAGCGGGGAGTAAGCATTGGTGCATAACAACACCTGCTGCGCCTTGAACACATACTGCCGTGTGTAGAGGGTTACACAGTCGGGTTCATCCTGCTCGATGCGGTACAGTTCGTTGTTGGCGATTAGTTCTGCGCCGCTCTGCTGGAAAATGCTCTGCACCAGTTCATAGGGCTGTACGGCGGCATCCTGATGCTGGCGGATGGCGGCGTAATAACCGCGTCCGAGCGGGTCTTTGCTGGAATACTCCACATCAATACCATCAGCTTCCAATGCACGTGCCGCTTTTTCCAGGTCGCGGCCTTCTTCCTCGCTTTCGGCCAGTAGCAGTGACCCACAGCGCTCGATACGCACCGGGATCGGGCTGTGCTCGACGAAATAATGCAGATGGCCGTGGGTCGTCCGGCTCAACGCCCACAATTCACGCACCACGTCGATTCCATAACGCTCGATCGCGTGATGATAATAGGTATCCAATCCGGTAATCATAAACCCGGCGTTGCGGCTGCTGGCCCCCAGCGCGACATCGCGCATTTCGGTAATCACCACCTCGCGCCCGGCCTGACTCGCAAAGTAGGCCGCGGCACAGCCCACCAATCCTGCACCTACCACCAAAAAATCCACCTCGCGCAGCGGTTGGGCGTCCTCCGCCTGCCAGATTGATACCGTCATCGCACTCGCCTCACTCGATGATACGCAGAGTATTCCCTGCACATGATCCACAACTGGCATCAGCATACCCCGTCCCACCCAGACCGTGCAACTTGCTGAACCATCGTGCGTATAGAAGGTGGGGATTAGGGAGGAAATCAATGATGAAGTACAAAAAGAGATGGCTGCTGCTGATCCTGTTGGTGATGGTGATGCTCCTGGGCATGCAAACCGATCTGACACTGGAAGCGCTGCGAAACAGCTTCACCCTGCCGCATCTGGTATCCAACTACTCAGGACAGGCTGGACGCCAATGGTTGCAAAAGTTAAACGGCGGTTACTGAGATCAGCAAGAAAATTCAAACTTCAGTACCCTTTGCACAGGCCGCGCTTTACTGCTATCCTTTGGTACGTATTGACGGGAGGGTAGTGTGTCAAAACACTTGCGATTTATCACAATCGTCTGCCTGAGTATGATCGCGGCCTGTACACCTGGAAACAGTGAGGAGTCGCTCTCTGCGACTGCGACACTGGCACCTATTGTCAGCATGACGCCGCGTTTTACGGCGACCCCTGTGGCAACTCGCACCCCGTTACCGACCTTTACGTTAACCCCATCGGAAACACCCATTCCGCCAACCCCATCGGATACGCCAACCCCATCGCCCACGCCACCGATCATCGGCATTATCGCCTCGATTGATACGGTCAACGTGCGTGAAGGGCCTGGAACCAACTTCTCGGCATTTGTGGCGCTGCCACCCGGCACGCGCATCGAAGTGCTGGGGCAGAATGTGGATGGCCGTTGGCTGAATGTGAAGCTGGAAGATAACCGCGAAGGATGGGTTTCGGAGCGGCTGATCCGGCTGCAAGAAACTGCGACACCCTTCCCGACCGCCAGCGCGACGACCGATCTCACCGCCGTCGCACAGGGGACCGTGTTCCCAACCGCGATTCTCGGCGGCGGCACGGTCACGCCGACACCGCCTTCATCAGCGGTCTCGCCCACGCCGGTCAGCGCCAGCGGAGATGATGAAAATATCGTCGAGGACACCCCGGAAGGCAGCCCGACCTCGTTCCTGCCGGTGATTGATGTCACCGCCATTAACCAGACCGCCACCGCGCTGGCGGGCGGTGTGGTCGCCGCGACCTTAGTGCCGACCAGCAATGCCACCGCTGCTCCCAGCCAGGCCGCAACCCAGGCCAGTGGGGGCGACACAACACCCACTTCGCCACCCCCAAGCGGAGATGGCGTCGTTCAGCAGGGTGTAGATGTCCTTGCTTACTGTGACGATCCGTCCTTTGGCGAACCCGCGCCGACCAATCTCGGTTCCGGCTCAACCATCGACATCTGGTGGCGCTGGATTGCCGCCACCCAGCAGCAGGTACAGAATCACGTCAACAACGCCGTTTATACGGTGTCGATTGATGGTGTAGCGCTGCAAAATATCAATCTCTACCAGCAGCCCATTCGCCAGTTGGCCGATGGCACCTACTTTGTCGATTGGTACGTCCGCGCCGGGCCATTAACCAGCGGCCAGCATAAAGTGGAGTATCAGGTGTCGTGGAATGCGCCGATCAGCGACGGCTTCCAGAGCTACGGCCCTGGCACCGGTACGCCATCGGAAAGCGGAAGCTGCACCTTCAGCGTGCGCTAAAGCAGCATATTTTTGCGGGCATCCAGCGCGGCGATCACTTCGCGGTCCGCTTTGCCGAAGCTGTATTGTGCCAGCTCGTCCGGCGTCACCCAGGCGAAATCGCGCACGCCGATCGTCTGTGGCGGGCCGCTGGCATAACGGCAGGTGAAGGCGTGCAGCGTGATCTTGAAGTGCGTAAAACCATGCCGCACCACCGTAAATAACTCGCCTACGTCAACGGTGATAGCCAGTTCTTCTTGCAGTTCGCGCTGCAAGCACTCAGGCAGGGTTTCGCCCGCTTCCTGCTTGCCACCGGGGAATTCCCACAAGCCACCCAGCAACCCATCCAGCGGGCGCTGTGCAATCAGCAGCTTGCCCTCATCATTCCAGATCACCCCGGCAGCGACATCGTAATGTGGTGTGGCGGCACGCGCCGTTTTGACCGGGCGTTCGTCCTGCGTGCCATGGGCATAAGCCAGGCAATGTGCCTGCACCGGACATTCACCGCACAGCGGGTTGCGCGGCTTGCAAATTGTCCGTCCCAGTTCCATCAGCGCCTGGTTGTAATCCCCTGGCCGTGTCATTGGCACCAGGCGTTCCGCGATCTGCCACAACTGCGCGCGGGTATCCGCCTGCGTGACATCGGCTTCGAGGTCTGCCAGCCGCGCAAACACCCGAATCACATTGCCATCGAGCACCGGCGCGACCTGATTAAAGGCGATACTGGCGATGGCCCCTGCGGTGTAACGCCCCACACCCGGCAGATTTTGCAGACCGTCAGCCGTCTGTGGGAACACACCATCCAGGTCTCCAGCGATCATCTGCGCCGCCCGGTGCAAATTGCGCGCGCGGCTGTAATAACCCAGCCCCTCCCACAGCTTGAGCACATCATCCAAGGGCGCTTGGGCCAGCGCCTGCACCGTGGGGAATGCCACCAGGAAACGCTCGAAATAGGGGATGACGGTGGCAACCTGAGTCTGTTGCAGCATGATCTCCGACAGCCACACATGATAGGGGTCTTTGGTACGCCGCCAGGGTAAATCAGCAGCGGCCTCGTCGTACCAGTGCAGCAGGTCAGCAGTAAAATCAGATTTCACGTGTTTATTCTCTCTCCGTTCGCGATTTAATATAACCTGTTTTGCGGTGGGATTAAAACCTATCCCTGGCAGGCGCTGGCAGATAGTTGTCGATTGCGGCATCTGTTGCGATACTTAAGCTGTGGTCGAGATGTTCGAGGGACGGTCCGATGGTTCATCACAACCTGAACGGGGTAATTAGCGCGGTACAGGTGGGCGCAGCCTCCAATTCGAGCATGTTATTGGAAATCATTGCGCTGGCAGCCGCATTGCTGGCTTTGTTTATCGCCTGGAATATGCGCCGCCAGTTGAGTGAGCAGCAAGCCAAAACCGAACAGCAAACACAGGAAAACACAGCGCTGCGCGGCAGGCTCGACAGCATGGAGAAGCAGCTGGAACAGGCGCTGGCACCCAAACCCCATCCACAACTGGATAATCTGCAAGCGGCAGTCGAAAAGTTATCCAGCCAGCAGGCTGAGATCCAGGCAAGCATCAGCAGACAGCAGCATGAGGTGGCGAACACCATCCTGGCGCTGGCCCTACTACCATTAGGCGAACGTCAGTATCAGGGCAAAGACCTCGTCGGCGCGGTTGATGCTTACACCCGTGCGCTCGAACTCAGCCCCAATAATCCGGCGCTTCACTACCGTCTGGGTTACATTTACGCTCAGAAAGGCGAACTCGATACCGCCGAAAAGCATCTGAAAGAAGCGTTGAAAATCGACCCATCGTTCAACCCGGCACTGGCCGCGCTCGGTTATACCCACCGCCGCCGGGCCGAGTCCTCACTGCGCGGTCCCTATCGCGAAAAGCAGTTCTACGAGGCCGAACGGCTGCTGCTGAAAGCGCTCTACACCTCACCGCGCCTGCTCAACGAAGAAGGTGATTCGTGGTGGGTGGTCATCGGTGGGCTGTATCGTG
>JAIOHN010000206.1 GCA_019912985.1 Anaerolineae bacterium
CTGCTTTCGCAGGAATGACATTTTTCATTAATCTTTGTGTATTTAAGACATGAATGTTTCATTTATTAGATCATTCTATAAAAAGAAAGCTAAACATATAAGTGTTTGCACTCATAATTTGTGTAACGCAGTCTGAATTAAAAAAGACAATTGCTCAACTCTTTTGTCCCAGGTATTTTGCTTAGCTATGGATTGTTGAAGTGCACGACGTTCGGGAGTAAAGGATATCAGTGCTTCTTCCAATTTTTGAACAAAATCATCTCCCTCTTTAGCTATGTAAACTGCTTGACCGTGCTCGCGTACGACTGGAATATCAGTAGCAACAACTGGTTTCCCACAGGCGAAATATTCATAGAGCTTGAGTGAATCAATGGCCTTTGTATAGTTGTCACGGAGATAGGGCATGATACAAACATCACATGCCTGAATATAACTGGGCACTTCTTTAACGTCCCGCCTGCCCATTAAAAACACATTTGGAGGATGCTGATGTACAAATTTATAATATCCTGGCGATGCTGGATTATTTGAATAATATCCAATAAATACGAATGACCACCGGGGCCTTTTACGAGCAATTGTATCGAGAAGTTCATAATCTAACTTTTCATTTACTGCCCCAATATAGCCAATAATAGGTTTAGGGATATGTTCCATATCTTTTGGAATATTGTTAAAACTCTGTAAAGCAGCAAATTGCTCATAGTCTACAGCATTCTTTACTAAATGGACATTATTGTTATATTTACTTTTTTCTTCCCAAAGAAAAGGTGATGTAACAATAACAAGATCAGCAATAGGAAGGATGAATTTTTCAGCTTGTTTCAAATCTTCACGTGTCTTTCCTGAATTATAAAGAGCTGCAGTGTAATTATCTACCACATGATAACATACTAATGTTTTTTTGAAATATTTAATCATATTCCCTAAGCGGGGGTCTACTACCCAGAGAATCGGGTCTTTCATCTGAAGCTTTCTGGTTGCATGGTGGACAGCGGAAATGCGCAATCTGCGTCCCAGTTGTCTTATGACAGGCAAACGGCTATTGACTCCCCAGAAAGGATGCTGATAGACCCATAAGCCATTTGTTATGTGTTTTAAACGCTCGTTTTGCAAACTTCTACTGATTAATAATTTTTTTAACAATCCTAATACCGTATATATTTTCGGCTCTATATAAAGGACATTATTTGTTCGCGATAACCGATACATAATCTGATGACGATTCCGCCACATAGAGTCCCACGGGTCAGATGCGAAACAAATGATAGACTGGTTTTCTATTATCATTTATAGTATTACTCCATAAAAACTTTTTTTAGGAAGTTTTTTACTACCCCTTCATCCCCTCCTTGCGAAGGAGGGGAAAGAAGGGTGGTTCATTTCGTTGCGGCCGCGCTGCGTTATGGCAACTCGTCAAAAAACTGTTTGAAAGCTTTATTCTTCTTAAAACCCTTATCCGCTATCTGCCCTGCCCAGAAACCAAAATTATGGTTACCCTCAATTAGAACGGGACCTTCCTCAGTAACAGCAACATCCCAGCCGACCAACCGATAAGGAAGGAACGCTGCAGCAGCTTTCGCCATATCCTTTATAGCTTCAAAATGTGGCACAATAAAACCGGAAAACTTAAACCCAGTATCTGGATGGCAAATATATATGTCTCCACCCCATTCGAAGTTTTTATACGCATATGGTCCCAATGCCCCCGTATTCATATCTACAGAAATTAATATTGTCCCCGTTCCTCCAGCTTCTACAAACTTCCCTTTTGAACCAAACTTCATAGCTATCGAGAGCAGGTCAATCTTCCCGTTTAAATATATGCATGTGTGAACTCTCAGGGTATTTAAGCTGTGTGGATA
>JAIOHN010000207.1 GCA_019912985.1 Anaerolineae bacterium
AGCATCTGCTGCTCACCGCCTGATAACGTGTCGGCGCGCTGGCTCTGGCGATCTTTGAGTCGTGGAAATCGTGCAAATGCATCACCCACACGCTTGCTAAGTTCTTTATCGGCGAGTCGAAAACCCGCAAGTCTCAGATTCTCGTAGACACTTAGATTACCGAAAATTCGCCGCCCCTCCGGGACAAGCACAATGCCTTGTTCTACGATTTCGTGTGCGGGTACACCGCCGATTGCCTCGCCACGGTAAGTAATCGTGCCACTGTCAGGCGGCTGGAGTCCGGCAATGGTATTGAGAATAGTCGATTTCCCAGCCCCATTCGCGCCAATCAGGGTCACAATTTCCCCTTCATCGACATCGAATGAAACACCCCGTACCGCCCGGATATTGCCATAGGAAACGTGAAGATCTCGAACCTCGAAGAGCATTAGATGATCTCCTCGTCCTCTACACCAAGGTAAGCCTCGATGACTTTGGGGTTGCTTTGAATCGCTTCCGGTTTTCCTTCTGCAATCGTCTCGCCAAAATCCAGAACCGTAATTCGCTCACAGATATTCATTACAAGCCGCATCTGATGTTCAATGAGCCAGATCGTGAGATCGAATTCGCTGCGAATGCTCTGGATAAACACCATCAATTCCTCAATCTCCTGGGGATTCATCCCGGCAGCGGGTTCATCCAGCAGCAGGAGCTTAGGACGAGACGCTAAGGCACGCACAATTTCGACTCGCCGCTGCTGTCCATAAGGCAGATTTTTGGCTGGCTGCTGCGCATAACTGACGAGGTTAAATAACTTTAGCATATCCATCGCCTGCGTCTCGATAGCTCGCTCCTGGCTACGATAACGTGGCAGTTGGAGAAAGATGTCCTTCAAGTCATAGTGAATATGGCCGTGCTGAGCGACTTTGATGTTATCCAGCACCGTCATCTCGTTCCACAAACGAATCGTTTGAAACGTACGACTGATGCCCATCGTGGTGATCTCGTGGGGGGCCTTGCCAACGATATTTTCGCCAGCAAATATAATCTGCCCCTCTGAGGCATGATATGCACCCGTCACCAGATTAAAAACAGTAGTTTTACCCGCGCCATTGGGGCCAATCAAACCGACCAATTCGCCTGCTTCAATCTTCAGATTGAAATCGCCTACTGCCTTCAGGCCACCAAAATAATGGGTCAGATTTTTAGTCTCGATCAGGGACATTGCTCACCTCTGGGTCAGTTTTCGCTTTGGGCCATCCCCAGTTCAACTCAATTTCTCGAAATCCAAAGAGTCCCTGGGGCCGGAAAATCATCAGGATGATCAGGATCAGCGGGATCACCACCCACTTCAGAATCGCCAGGGGACGCAGCGCTTCGAGCAGCAGCGTGAAAATCACCGCTGCAAGGATAGAACCGCTGATGCTGCCCATGCCCCCCAGATAAACCATCACCAGAACCTCAGTCGACTTGAGGATGCCGAAGTTGCCAGGATTAATATAAGCCAACACATGAGCGAAAAGACCGCCAGCCACACCTGCAAAAAATGATGACACAAGAAATGCCACCAGCTTAATGTGTTTGGTGTTCACTCCCATCAATTCGGAGGCGATCTCGTCCTCCCGTATCGCAATAATGCCCTTGCCAAATGTCGAGTTTACGAGGCTGTGGATAACAAAGACCGAGAGGATCGTAATCACCAATACCCAGGACAAATCACTCCACAGTGGCACGCCGTTCAGCCCACGTGCCCCACCGATTCCTTCCATATTATTGATCGCGCTCTGAACAATAAAATTGACCGCCAGAGTCACAATGGCGAGATAATCGCCCCGCGTACGGAATGAAGGAAAGGCCACCAACAAGGCGGCGATCGCCGCAGCGATACCTCCCGCAAACAGGGCAATCGCAAACCCCACAGGCAACCCCCAGGATGGGTCAAGAACGGGTGCGCCAAATACCCGATCATCCACAAAAGCCCACATGGTAATCACCGAGGACACATAAGCCCCAACAGCCATAAATGCCGCATGTCCGACCGAGAACTCGCCCATGTAACCATTCACCAGATTCAGGCTCACAGTCAGAATGATATTGATGCCCATGAAGATCAGAACGAGTTCGCGGGTGCCACCATCATCACCCCACAGCAGGATAATGGCTGTAAGAATGACCAGATGAAGAAGGATAAGCGACCATTTGGGCAATCGTGTCAGCACAAAAGTGACGAGTGGGCGCAGCAAAAATCCAAGCACAATAACCGGCACGACAAACACAACAACATCGTAGAGAAACACCCGTATCACCACATCGAAAAAGCCTGGCTCACGCGGTCCCTGATAGAACAGAGCGTTCGCAAAGGTGGTCGTGAGTTCCCCAATGGCACGTCCCGAATCCTGAAGCGGTTGGGCCGAGATGTTATTCGGCGACGGGAAAAACGGCGCGAGGATCCCCGAAAAATCCAGTTTGGAGAAAGGTTCGAAAATATCGACGATTCCAAAAAATCGGGGGATCCGCCGAAAACCCAGGGTGTTTGCGAATGCTTCTCCCTGCCACAGTTCCAGCAAAACAGCACCCATCAGACCCAACTGAAATGCAAGTACCGGGGTTCGGGCCAATTGTTTTCGCAGCGGTGTCCAGATGCGTGATGCAAAACGACCAATCGGTCGAAAAATAGTTGAGATTGATTTCCTGACTCTGGCTAACATGCCAACACGCCTCTAAAGTTTTTGGCGGCGCGCAACGCCGAACAGCCCGGTTGGCCGCACCACCAAAATCACCAGCAGCAGCGCGAAACTAACCAGATCACGATAGGATGACGAAATACCAATTGGCGATCCCAGGGCGACCACAAAAATCTCGACAAAGCCCAACAGCAATCCCCCCAGAGCAGCCCCACGAATATCGCCAATGCCGCCTACAACTGCCGCGATGAATGCTTTCCAGCCAACCCGTAGACCCATATACGGACTTAAGGATGCCGAAAAAGCCACCCCCCACAGGATTCCTGCTGCCGCCGCCAGACCAGCACCCAGCGCGAAGGTGAGCGTGATAATCTGATCCTGTGAAACGCCCATCAGCGGTACGGCGAATTTGTCATACGAGATCGCACGCATCGCCATCCCCCACTTGGTATGCTGCACAATGTAGTACAACCCCAGGAACAACAGCAGGGCCACAAGAATAATCACGACTCGAACACTCAGGTCAACCGATGTGTCACCAATGGTAAAGCCGGCTGCAAAAAAGTCATCAGGATACTTACGCGGATCAGCACCGGTGAGGGCGAGCATACCATTCTCCAGCAGCAGGCCTACACCCAGTGCTGTAATGACTGCCGATAAGCGTGATGCGTGTCGAAGCGGCTTGTAGGCTATCTTCTCGATGGTGACCCCCAAAAGCGCTGTGGCAACCATCGAGACCACCAGCGTCGGTAAAAATGGCAGCCCTAAGACATACGAACCGAACACGCCCACAAAAGCGCCAAACATGAATATGTCGCCATGAGCAAAATTAATCAGCAGCAGAACGCCATAGACCATCGTGTAGCCCAGCGCAACGAGCGCATACAGGCTCCCAAGTTGTAAGGCGTTGAGGAATTGCTGCGCCAGCGTATCAAGATCCATAGACTTGCTCCCGCTGAGTTGGAACCTGTGATTAACAACACTTGATTAGCAGATTAGGAGGCATGAACATGATACCTGTCTGATCTGCTTGAGGTTACGGCCAAAGGCGGTGTTCTTGACCATAAAGCAACACCGCCTTTGGAACGAATAAACAGCTTTACTTACATTTCTTCAGGCGGGAAGCCTGCCGGGCAAGCCGTGTCGTAGTATGTAAAAGCACCCTCGTTAATCTGGATAATCACGGCACATTTGGTCGGATCACCCTGTTCGTCGAAGCTCATGGTGCCGGTCACGCCTTCATACAGGTCGATATTGGCTAGACCATCGCGAATATCGGCGCGCTCCAGCGACTGCGCATCTTCGATAGCCTGGAACAACAGTTGGAAGCTGTCATACGTCAAGGCAGCCACATCATCCGGCTTCGCATCATACAATTCCTCATAGGTCGTAATAAATTTCTGGGCCACATCCGTCGCGATGTCGGGTGCATAGTGCGTGCTGAAGAACAACCCTTCACAGGCATCCCCACAGAGCGAGAGCAAATCAGGCGTCCCCCAACTGTCACTTCCCAGGAGCGGGCCTTCAAAACCCAGATCGCGAGCCTGCTGGACGATCAACGGAACTTCGTTGTAATACTGGGGCGTAAAGATTACGTCCGGCTCCTGGGCAATGATATTCGTCAACTGGGAGCTAAAATCCGTATCACCGGTTGTAAAACTCTCAAAGGCGACGACTTCCATTCCCAATTCCTCAGCAGCATCGCGGAAATTCTCCGCCAGACCCTTGGGATAATCACTGGCGACGTCATACAACACCGCTACCTTAGTCGCACCAAATTCATCGGCGGCGAAACCAGCTACCACAGGTCCCTGGAATGGATCAAGGAATGCGGCGCGGAAAACCCAGGGACGGTCCAGGGTGGTATCCGGATTGGTCGACCAGGGGCTAATCATGGGGGTTTCGCGATCGTTGGCGACCTGCCCGGTGGGTACTGCCTGCTTGCTGGATTGCGGGCCAATAATCGCAACGACTTCATCATCAACAATCAACTTGGTTGCTGCCGCCACTGATGATTCCGCTTTTGACTCATTATCTTCAACGACAGTAATCACTTCGTAGTTCTCGCCGTTGATTTCAATACCGCAGTCAGCATTCTTCTCATCGACTGCGAGATCAGCTGCTTCGACCGTGCTCTGACCCACCTTAGGAATATCGCCCGTCAGTGGCGCGATCACGCCGATAACCACATCGCCAACAAAGGCACAGTCATCCTGTGCCGCTATCGGCCAGACAGTCAATGAAGCCAATATCATAACCAACAAGGAGAACATAATGACCGTTCGCCGTTTCGTCATGAGAAACCCCTTTAAAATATATTGTTAGGCAGATGCGATATATTATAACGTGCAATAATAGCAAGGGGAGCGAACGAGTGCCACAAACTTCTCGATCAAAATTCAGTCAGAGTGAACAGGACTGCGCACTTGTTCAGTGTGTGGGTGGGGAGTAAAAGTCCCGATTTTTGTCCCCCTCATGATTCAACCAAACTGGCA
>JAIOHN010000208.1 GCA_019912985.1 Anaerolineae bacterium
CATCCACACAGCTTTGCCCGACTTGCGCGCACATCAATCGCCCTGGTGTCCTGTTCTGTGAAAACTGCGGCACCAATCTCTCTACCGGCCAGCAGTTAAATGTGGGTACTCGTGATTTACGGGATGCTGGCGAAGCGCCCGGTAATGGTAAAAAACCTGATTCCGGCACGAACATCGTGCAGGCGCTGGACCCCGAAGAAGCCAGTGCCATCAAAAGCGCTGGCAGTACAGTCTTCGAATCCTCCATGTCGCTGCGCATCGAAATTGAAGGTGGTGCGACTCCTGTCCTATTGAAGCCGCAGCCCGATGACATGATTCTGGGGCGGCGTGATCCAACCACTGGTGCCACACCAGAAGTGGACCTGACTCCGTACGCCGGATACCGTATGGGGGTCAGCCGCAAACATGCTTCACTTCGATTGGAGAATAACGAACTCAACCTGTGGGACCTGGGCAGCAGCAATGGCACATTCTTAAATGGCTCACGCCTGACACCGCATCGCCCCTACACAGTACGCGATGGTGATGAAATTCGCCTTGGTCAGATGGTTTTGAGGTTGTTTTTCCAGAGCAACTCGTCAAAGAACTAGAAGACAAGCTTAAGAGCTCAAAATTTCCGCGACATCAGCCGCGGCTTTTTTGGCTGCAAACAGGACATGCCCGATGCGCGCATCCTTTTGCACCAACACTGCCAGCGACGCACGGCCCGCAGGATAGACAACCATTACGCCCTCTTCGGCTTCCATCAACAGCCGCTCCAGTTCACCCTGGGCCAGCCGTCCTAGTGTTCTTTCGGCCAGACCAATGAGTGTCGCTGACATCGCGGCTACCTGAGGGCTGCTGGTCGGGTTTTCATGGGGATTTTCCTCGTCGCCAGGCGGAAAAGCAGCCACTAGCAGACCGTCTACATTGACGATCACCGAGGCCTTCACACCATCAACAGCGATATGGAGCTGTTTGAGGGTACTCTCAAGCTTTTCATCGCGGTATTCCTGAGCCATAGAGCCTCTTTACTTCGTATTATCGACCAGCATATTACACGGTTCTCTGTGGGTAGTATAGCGGAAGCTGTGTTATGGCTCAACAGAGCCAGAGTACTCCTCGCCACAGTCAATCATAGCATTTTTAAGACTGATGGGGTATTTAGATTTTCCCACCGTCGATATCTTCCTGCGCAAATTCGGCCAACCAGTACTTTTCGATGTCCGTGAGTTGAGCGATTCGCAGCAGATCAGGGCGATTTTTCCATGTTCGCCGCAGCCCTTCTCGCCGCCGCCACTGCTCAATCTTCGCATGATCACCCTGCTGGAGCACTAACGGCACATCCAATCCTCGAAACGATACCGGGCGCGTGTAATGCGGCCCCTCAAGAATGCCATCGGCGTGGCTATCACTCTCTGCTGCGCCTTCTGCCCCCAGCACACCTGGAATATGGCGCACCAGTGCATCAATCACAACCATTGCTGCCAGCTCACCACCCGTCAGCACATAATCGCCAATGCTGA
>JAIOHN010000209.1 GCA_019912985.1 Anaerolineae bacterium
ACGATGGATCACTGGTGGCAGAACACAAATAGCCCTGAAAGAATGGCGTACATCACAGAGCAGTATTCCCAGGGCGATATTTATATGATGGGACGCACCACCTATGAGATGCTCTGGCCGGGCTGGTCTAAGCAGACGACAGGAGATGGACCTGGACCGTTCCTCAACCAGATGCACAAATATGTCGTCTCGACCACACTAAAGGAAGCTCCATGGAAAGAATCCACCATCATCTCAGACAATGTGATTGAAGAAATCACTAAACTGAAACAGCAACCGGGCAAAGACATTATTATCGATGGCAGTGCGACTCTTGTCCAATCGCTGATGGGAACGGATCTGATTGATGAGTATAGGTTCTTAGTCGAGCCTTTCATCATGGGAACGGGACGGCATTTTTTCCCAGACGGGATATCTCCAACGAAACTGAAGCTTGTCGAGAGCAAAGTCATTGCTTCTGGAACCCTTGCCCTTATCTACCAACCTAACAACAAATAATCGCATCGTTTGGCGGGTGTATTACGTGGTCTTACGCTGATGTATGCGTACAGCAGCCAGCGTTTCTTGAGGGAGTAGTTCCGGTTTGAGATCACTCAACCAGAAATCTTTACGGAAGCTGTAGCCCGTTACGGCTTCGATACGGCAATATTCGCGGTAGGTATCGGGATTATGAACTGCGCCATTGATGAGGTCGTTCAGGCTTGCCAGCACACACAGCGCGCAGGACAACCGCTGATTACCATAGGTATACGCCTTGTGATAGACGTTTCCATGCCGCTGAATGCAGTCCCACACATCCGTCTCTGTCCAATCATGGATTGGCAGCCAGTCGTAAACATAACGCCCCTTAGTCGGGGCGCTGGCATCGGTGCGGAGCGTGAAGGTTTTTCGTCGGGCACGAGCATGACTCTCCTGAGCGCGTAAGCCCATTGCGCAGATCACGTCCCCGGAGGGGAAGTGGTTTCTCAACCAGCGATTACATGGCGATCTCTTCAAATCCGCCGTGCAGTAGCGCATTTTGGCAGAAGGCCAGCACGGGCGCGACGGATCTTTGTGATAGCGCTGCCAGATGCGGTCAATCAAATCGCCATGCTGCCAGCGCACGACATGCAGCGGCACGCCTTTGCGCCGAGCGAGATTACGAACGTATTCCGGTGTCTGCTGCCACTCGACACGCGCTCCAAGATCGGCATGAACCATCACGATATCCCCCGGCCAGCCTTCGGACTGACGTATGTCGAGTACGTGGTGGGACATGGCATCACTGTCCTTGCCGCCGGAGACGGAGAGCACGAGCGCCGCGCCGTTGCGGAGCAGGGTGAGTGGATCAGGTGTTTCCTCCAGCGGATCGGGATCATCGACTGGAAACAGGGGGAGTTGGTGCATGGTCGCTCCTTTCGAGGGCTGCGTCTGAAAACAAAAAGTCCCCGTTGTGGGGACTGGAAGATCGAGACAGCCCGTTGATATTCGGGTAGTCACGCACTGAGCAGTTGGTTGAGGCGTTCCGCCAGTGGGATGAGGCGCTGTCTTTTTGCGCCGTTCTGCTTAAGCGCTGCTGATAAGGTATCTGGTTTGGCGGTGATGGTCGTCAGCAGCTCAAACATCTGCTCCAGGTGATAAGCCATTTGCAGCGCTTCCGCCTCGACACCGACGAAAAAGCGCCGAGTACCGTCGTCGTAGTCACTGCTGTAGGACACATCAAAGGTGACACCGAACTGCTCGGCCAGCGGGTTCAACAGCGCCGTGACCTCGGCCTCGTCACAGTTGCGCCCTTCCCAGGTACCATAGACATAATCATCGCCCGACTCCACATACAGCGTTGGCCCAAACGAGTCGGGTGTGAAGAACGCCTCGCGCAGGCGTTCGCCGGTGGCCGCGTCGGGGATAGACGCGGTGAAGGACAGGTACACATCGTAGCCCATAGGTATTGCTCCTTATGTTGGATTATTCGGTTCATTGGGTGTTTGGGGCAGCCACATCAACCGGCTTCAGTTGGATCGCCAGGTTTCAGCTCGTCGAGGAAGTCGTCCAGACCGGGGTCAATCGTTACCGTCACGTCGAGCAGTTCATCGAGATGCCACATCTCCGCCTGCCAGATGGCTTCGCGCATGGCCTCGTCGGGTTCGACCACCTCCGCCGGGATGTTCACGTGTTCGGTATACTGTTCGACAGGCACATCGGCCAGATCTGCGACGTTGTGGAACAGCACCAGACAGAAGTTGTGCAGGCCGCAGCGGTTGTAAGCCACCGCCCGTACCTGGCTGTTCAGTTGTTCGGCCAACCGGTTGACTGCCCGAATATAAACGGCGCGGTAGTGTTCGACACCTTCGGGAATGGCTTCGCCGTCGTTGAAACCCCATTTACTCTGCATTTCTTCCCAGTAACGCATGGTTCTAGCTCCTTTCCTGAGTCGCTAAATAGGCGGACAGCTCTTCACGACAAATCGGCAGACTGCGAACCGTCGGCACATCACCCGCCGAGATGTAGGTCAGAAAGGAATGGATCGGCTCGCGGTGCAGCAGTTTGTGGACGTACTGCCCGACGACTGCCGCTATAAAATCGTTGACCAGCAGTGCCTGGTCGCCGCGCTCGACGAGTTCGGCGCAGGACAGGTTCTGGTCTGATTGCGGGGCAGCTTCCGGCGCGGGTTGGAGCAGATCGGGGAAGAGCAGCCCTTCTTTGGGCAGGTAGGGATACTTGCCCTCGCGCCCATCCAGGAAACGGCCCATCAGGTCGGGATCGTCGCAGTTGCCGATGCAGACCTGCCCGGCATTGGCGTGGTTGCCCGCTCCGATAAGCACACCGCTGACCTGGTGGATGGCTTTTCTGGCCTCGTGATTATCGACGCAGCTCACGACCAGGTTGCCACCGTGACGGTCAAAGTGGCGGATGGGATCAACGTAATCGGGTATCCAGCGCACCTCTAAACCGAGCGCCAAATTGAGCATCCGTCCGACGCACTCGGCCTTGTTCATGCCGATCACTGAGGGCGAGAAAAGCTGGCGTCCGACATTCTTCTCCTCCACCACGTCGGGATCGATGAGCACAATTTGGGGGGCGTGACGCCGCGCGCGCTGCATGTCATAGGCCATCCGCCCGGCGATGCGCGCCACCTGGGCGCCGGTGCCGCCCACACCGACAATCGTCACGGTCTTCAGGTAGGCATTCGGATCGAAGATGCTGCTCATGAGGCATCTCCCAGCACCTGCGCCAGCGTCTTTTTGGCCGGGATAAGGTCGGCAGTCGGGTAGCGTTTCGCCCCCTTCGCCTCCAGCTCGATGAGCTTCTGCCGGATGTCATGAGGATGGCTTTTAGATTTTCCGTTACAGGCGTGATCGCCAAAGGGCGACCCCAGCAGCATCGACCAGTCTTCGGCCAGCGACGCGCCAGACAATGCCTCGTCGGACACCCGCTGCACCGATCCCCAGCAGATGCTGCCGCTGTTGAAGACATTCGGCAGCGGTGCCTGATACAAAGCCACTTCCAGCGTTCCAGGGCGGCGCTTCACGGCGTAGACAGCATAAGACGGGTTGCGATCTTCGCTGGTGGTGCGGATCATCAGCAATCCGGGCAGCGGCACACGCAGCGCGGTTTCCGAGCCGTCGAGATAAACCCCTGTCTTCTGTCCTTTGCGGTATTCAATGACGGTCTTCTTCACGCCTTCGCTGCGCACCAGCAGCGTGTCGCCGGACAGCAGGCCGGTATCGAAGGTGACTTTAGCGGCGAGGGCGACGGCCACCTGCGCCGGATCAATAGCATACTCGGTGAATATGTCGCCTTCGCGCTTACGCATCAGCACGCCGTATGAATAGAAATCAAGCGACAGACTCGGCTGTTCGTTCAGGGCCGTCTGTAAGACACGGCCATGCCAGTCGGATGCGAGGTTCATGGTTTTTCCCTTTCGATTTTTCAATGACTTTGTAAATGCGTTGGACATTGCGCTGCAACGCTTGCAGCAGGTCAGGCTGGCGGGTGAGGAAGGTCAGCCCGGCCAGGGCATCGCCCAGGATGCCGTCAGCTTCTTCGATGATGTCGATGGCAAAGGCGAAATCATCCTTGTCCCACGACAGCGGCTGGAATTCGCACATGGTTTCGTAGTCGTAGTCGATGGTCGAGTTCCCCGAACACGAGAACAGCCACTGCATCAGCCAGGCGACTTGCTTGTAGCGTTCATCGTCCTGTGCCTCCAGACTGTCGGCGATGAGCCGTCCCGCCGTGTAGATACACTCCGGCACGGTGATGTGATAAGGGTTGGCTTCGGGCGAGACACCGAAGCATTCCAGGATGGGAATCGTGTCAGGATGCGCGGTATAGAAGTCGGGGTCGTCCAGCACCACGCCATAGGCGGGCAGCGGGATGCCAAAGCCAATCCATTGCAGGTCATCCAGCGGGATGCCGCGCTCCGAGATCGCGCCGCAGATGAGGTGGTCGAGGTCGGCGTAGGACGCGCCTTGCCGCAGCTGATCGACGGCCTGCATGTAGATGTCAGGGAAGGCGGTGCGGGTCACGCGCAGGGCCATGGCGAGGGAGCCGTCTTCGTCCTCGGACATCTCCCACTCGTCGTCGGCCTCCTGCCATAAGGGGTCGAGCCAGCAGACCGTGTTTGCCAGGCAGAGTAACGGGTCGTCTCGCAGGCCAGCGGCCAGCAGGGTATGAGCTTGCAGCAGGTCGTTCATCTCAGGGGGATTTCCTCCGCTCATAATCCGAACTCAAGGATTGGAAGAGTCGTCAGGGGAATCGGCGCCAGGTGGCTCAACCGCCGGGCAGCAGCCGTACAGCGTCCGGTGTAATCCACAATCTCGGAGACGGCTTCCTTGAGCGTCTCACGCGGCAGATCGGTCGGGTACAAGCCCGTCTGGGGACACGTTTTAAGCAAACGCATCCCCAGCAGATTAACCGGGTCGGTGGCCGCCAGGCAGTCCCGCAGGGTTTCAACGGTCATGCCTGAATTGAACATGGTGACTGCGCCTAACCCTTGCGACCGGGTTGAGCCAACCACTCGACGACCTGCGTGCCGTCGTCCAGGGTACGCTCACGGACGGTGGCGTGAGCCACTTCGGGGTAGCTGCGCTTCAGGATGTCCTTCACCTCGTCGAGCGTTTTGCCTGCGAGGGAGTCGTCCTCCACGATGGTGGTCGCGCCAATCTTGAAAATACGGGATTGGGGGTTATTCTGTTCGGTCATGAGATTTTTCCTTTGCTTGAGATGCGATCGGTAAAACTGGGCGAGGTTAACTCAGGGAGATGGGATCGGACTCGT
>JAIOHN010000210.1 GCA_019912985.1 Anaerolineae bacterium
TAACTGACGTAATAATCATCGCGCGCACCGTTAAAAACCTTAAAACGGGTCTCCAACACGCGGCAAACCGCCTCTGCCGTCACCGTTTTACCAGATGACCCTGTTACCGCAATCACGGTTGGTTTAAACTTGCCGAGGATATAAACAACCCAGGATAACAGAGAGGCTTCTGTATCCTTCACAATGATGACGGTGATGCCTTCTGTGTCGAAATCGGGGGGATTAGTACACAGCAAGCCGGTTGCACCACGCTCGATTGCTTCTTGCATATGCTGGTGTGTGTCACCACGATCCGTACGACGTGCAACGAAAATTTCGTCGGGCCGGACAAAGCGTATATCAAGACAAAAGCCCGTAAAAAGACGGGCTACGGGTTCACCAAATAACTGTCCGTTCGCAGCATCAAGCAAGTCATAAAGGCTTATCATAAAAAGCAGTATAGCACTCATCATAATGCCACGCTAGCGAGCATACGACAGATTTTGCGAGTCTTGTTATAATTTCTAACGATTGAAAAAGACAATCAGGACAACATGCATTTCGAAATTCTGAAAACCCAGGGGAAGGCGCGGGCAGGCATTTTACACACCCCCCACGGCCCTATTCCTACGCCCGTTTTTGCACCGGTTGGCACGCAGGCCACGGTTAAAGCAGTGCTGCCGCGTGACCTGCGGGAGATCGGCGCAAGCCTTGTGCTGGCGAACACCTATCACCTGCATCTGCGCCCCGGTGATGCGCTCATCCGTGATCTGGGTGGCCTTCATCAGTTTATGGCGTGGCCCGGCCCCATCCTCACTGATTCGGGCGGTTTTCAAGTCTTTAGCCTGACTCAGATCAACAAGATTGACGAAGACGGTGTGACCTTCCGCAGCCATATTGACGGCAGCACACACCGCTTAACCCCTGAAGCCTCGATCCGTATCCAGGAGAATCTGGGTGCGGATATTATCATGTGCTTTGACCAATGCCCCATCCCCAAAGACCGCACCGTGGTTGAACCTGCCGTCAGGCGCACCATGGACTGGGCGGCACGCTGCCGCGAAACCCATCCCGACGATAGCCAGCAGGCGTTATTCGGCATCGTCCAGGGTGGCATCTTTGAGGACCAGCGCGCGCGATCCGCAGACTTTTTACGCACGCTGGATTTCCCCGGTTATGCCATCGGCGGACTGGCGGTTGGTGAAAGCAAATCAGAAATGTATGCCACGCTCGATTTTACCGTTCCCATGCTCCCAGCGGATAAACCCCGCTACTTGATGGGCGTGGGCGAGCCGGATGACCTTATTCAAGCAGTGATGCGCGGAGTCGATATTTTCGATTGTGTCATCCCGACACGGATCGCGCGTCATGGTTCAGCGCTGACACGCAACGGACGCATCAACATGCGCAACCGCGAATACACCAGCGCCGATATCCCGCTTGATGAAGGCTGCACCTGTTATACATGCCAGCACTTTACCCGTGCCTATCTACGCCACCTGGTTCGTGCCAGGGAGCTGTTAGCCTATACGCTGTTAAGCATCCATAACATCCATTTTCTCGTACAACATATGCAAGCAATGCGAGATGCTATTTTGGCTGGCAGCGATCTGGCCGTATACAGGGATACATTTCTGCAACAATATATGGGCTGAAGGAACGTCAAACTTGAAATCACCCCCACTCCATCCAATTTTATGCTGGTTTTCTACATACTGTTGTCAGGATTGACGCCTTATGGGGCGGGCCAGGCGCGCGCTGGTAATCGCGGCTTTCACGCTGGCTAGTTGTAGCACTCAGATGGTACCGGCTTCGACGCCCACCTCTGATGCTATAATCCTACGTCTGTACACCACCACTTCAACTGCCAAGCTGGTGGATAACTTGACACGTGTCTACGTGCGCAGTCACCCGCATGTAAGTTTCGATATTCTCGCCAGCAACTACGACGCGGCGGTTCAGCGGGTCAATCAGGAGCGGGCCAGCTATTTTGTCACCAACCACCTGCCGCCACCGGATCAAACTCCGCTCTGGGGAGCGCCCATCGGCCAGGATGGCATTGCCATCATCACCAACCCGAAAAACCCTGTAAGCAATCTGTCTTTGCAGCAGTTGCGCGAAATCTATCAGGGAAGATTGGCGAACTGGCAGGCAGTGGGTGGGGATGACAGGGTGATTACGGTTGTCTCGCGCGAGACGGGGTCCGGCACACGGGCCGAATTCGACAGTCTGGTGATGGGCGAACGACAGACTACCCAGTCAGCCCTGGTAGCGCCTTCCAGCATGTCGGTGGTGGTCAGTGTCAGCCGCGATGAGCAGGCCATCGGCTATGTCTCCATGAGCTATCTCGATCCAGGCGTTCGCGCACTGACGCTCGACGACACCTCACTCAATGTCAACACCGTTTACGATAACACCTATCCCCTTCGCACCACCCTCTTTATTGCCGGGCAGGAAGAACCCACATCCGAAGAATATCGCGCCTTCATCGGATGGGTGCAAAGCCCGGAGGGGCAGCGCATTGTCGCCAGAACCCACGCCCCGCTGCTGCTCCCTGAAACCACAGATTAAACAAAGTACGCCAGCATCATCACATACAACAGCGCCAGCACCAACAGCCATAAGGTCACGCGGGAAAGGTCGCGGTAAAAGCTGATGCGAGTGCGACGGTCGTGCAGGCGCATCTCCTGCTCGCGGATGCGGTGCAGGGCTGCCGCCGCATAAGCATTGTTTGGGTTAATTCGCAGCACGTTGTCCAGGCAGAGCGAACTTAAATCCAACGACTCCACCGCCACACTCATCCACAGCCACGCTTCTTCAAAGTCGTTGTGCTCGTTGACCAGTGAGCGCAGCAATTGAACCGCTTCCGCCCGGCGCTCGGCTTTGATAAGCTCGATGGCATCCAACAGGCGGTCTACCCGTGTGTCCGCCGCTTCATCCATTAATGCACCTCGACCGCCTCGTCCAGCTCGACACCTTCAAAGAGGTCATGCTCATCAACCCGATCTCGGCGCGGTGCCGGGAACACTCGCGTGAAATTCTGCTTGCTGCCAAAGCGCCGCCGGTACCACATCGGCGGGCGATTCAAAAACCCGCCTGCAAGCTGGCTTTTATGACACAGGCTGGCCTGGTCCCAGATTTCCAGATAATCGCGAATATCGACCCGCGTATGCATCGGTTCGACATTTTCCAGAATCGCTACCAGATCAATATCGTTGTTGCGGCCCATCTTCCGGGGATCTTGCCCGCGCATTCGCGTCCGCAAAATGTTATAGCGCAGCCGGCGTGTGGGCATAGCGGTATAGTACAATTTCTGCGGCGTATAGGGCGGCAGATTCTCGGTAATATACTCCGAATCGCTTGCCAGCCGGAACGCATCGACTGTTGCCCGCTGGATCGCGATATGGTCGGGGTGTCCATAACCACCATAGCGATTAAACGTAATCACCACCTGCGGCTTTACTTCCCGGAGAATCTCGACGACCTTGCGCGTCATTTCCTCGCGTGGGGCCTGCCATGAGCAGGCTGGGTCTTTACTGGATTCCGAATTCATCATGCCGCTGTCTTTGTAGCCCAGGTTAAACACCTGCTTAAACCCCAGGATGGCAGCAGCACAGTCAAGTTCAGCCTGGCGCAGGTCGGAGATCGATTCATACTCCTCAAGAAACTCCGGCAGCACAGTCCCCGCCCCACCATCGGTCGAACAGATCAGGTAAACATCGACTCCTTCTGCAACGTACTTGGCAATCAAACCGCCCAGACCAAAACTTTCGTCATCGGGATGCGCCATAGAAATCAAAAGGCGGCGATTCGACATCATACTTCTCCAATCGTTTACTGATCACACTATAGATATGCACAAATTTCCTGTACGACTCCATTATTATAGTCCTATCGTATCAAATAGCCCCTGTCCAATCTGTGACCAACGGCGTATACTCTTGCCCGGTACATCCCCGATCGCAGGAGGTTAATGATCGATCCTATGCGTCGAGTCCTACTCGTATCTACAATGATGCTTTTCGCAGCCGCTGTGCTGATGACCGGTCCGGGTTCAGCTCAGAGTGTTGCTGTTCAGGTGACCCTACCCGGCACCAACACCCCCCGTCCAGCGGCGTTCGCAACCAATACCCCGGTGCCTCCAACCGCGACACCGACCGCGACATTCACGCCATCGCTGACGCCAACCGCGACGTTCACACCCAGCAATACCCCAACACCCAGCGAAACGCCGACCAACACCCCCTCACCAACGCCAACGCCCATCGGGCCAATCTCATATCCCGAAGGGGTCAATACGCTGACCGGATTACCTTTCCCGGATGAAGCGTCGATGAACCGGCGTAATCTGATTGTGAAAATTTCCAATTACCCGCCCGTGGTACGTCCGCAGTACAGCGTCAATCTGGCGGATGTGGTTTATGAAGTCGAAGCCGAGGGTGGTGTCACGCGTTTCGCAGCCATCTTCCGCAGCAATATGCCGGAGCATGTCGGCTCTGTACGCAGCGCACGGCTTTCCGATCTTGAGTTGATTGAAATGTACAACGCGCTGCTGGCCTATTCCGGCACCAGTGAGCCGATCCAGCGGTTGATCTTACGCTCGCCTTATGTGTACCAGTTCTTCTCACCGCTCAAGGGTGATAACTGTGAAGAAGCCGGTTTCTGCCGCTTCCCGCAGGAGGGCAAAGCGTTTGAGCATACCCTCTATCTGGATACGACCCAGCTCTACGCCCTGGCCGACCAGCGGAATGTCAGCACCGGCTATCCCGCGCGTGGCTTTGCCTTTAACGAGACCGCTGATCAGGGTGGCGCGACCGCCAATGACATCTTCATTGACTGGTACGGGCAAACTGACGCCCGCTGGCAGTATGATGCCGAAAGCGGGCATTACATCCGCTGGACTGATAGCAAGCCGCACATTGATGCCAATGATGGAGAACAGCTCTGGGCGGATAATCTGGTCATCATCCAGGTGCCGCACGAACGTCGACCAGACCTGTTCGCTCCTGGTGTGAATTATGAGTCACTGGAAATTCAATTGTGGGGCCAGGGACCTGCGGTGCTGGTGCGTGATGGCAAATGGTATCAGGGCTTCTGGAAACGGGAGTGCAACAACACCGACGTCACCGTCACCCCGACGATTGAGGCCGAGCCTGCCGCAACACCAGAAATTCAGCGTGACTGCTACAGCCGTCCTGGAACTGCCTTGCAACTGATGTACGGCAATAACCAGCCGATGATGATGAAACCGGGCCGTACCTGGGTATCGGTCGTGCGCGGCTTTGGCGATGTCGTCCTCAGTGAGCAGGCGGCGGACATGGAAGCGACCATCGCCTACTTAGAGGCGAACGCCAGCCCCACTCCAACCGCCACACCAGAAGGTGGCCCAACCGCCACGCCCTTTCCAGACTAAGTACAGTCTTTTCGAAGAATCGAAAACGCCAGTGTGAAAGCTGGCGTTTTTTATTGGCATAAGCCGTGTTTTTACGACAGCCGCTGCAAAATATGCGTCACCACAGTAGCGCCGGTGCCGCCAATATTCTGCGACATCCCAACTTCGGCATTTGGAACTTGATTGGCCGCTGCCTCGCCGCGCAGCTGCGTCACCACATCCACCAGTTCATAGACACCGGTCGCGCCAACAGGATGACCGCGTCCTTTCAAGCCGCCCATCGTACTGATCGGAACTTTCCCCTGTGGGGTGATTTCACCATCTAATGCCAGAGAGGTGCCTTTACCACGCTCCGCAAATCCAGCCGCTTCCAGGCTGAGAGCGGCCATAATCGAGAACGCGTCATGAACTTCAAACACATCAATATCCTGCGGGCTGAGTCCCGACTTTTCATAAGCTTTTTTGGCGCTGCCCCGCGCGGCTTCCAGCCCCAGCAGATCATGCCGCCCTGCCAGATCGAGGCAGTCGGTGGCGGTCACACTCGCCAGCACGCGCACCGGCACATGCTGATTGAGTTCGCGCGCCATCTCCAGCGGGCACAAGACCATGGCTGCCGCGCCATCACAAATCGGCGAACTGTCGTACAGGTTGATGGGGTCGGCAATCACGGGCGCGTTTTTGTAAATCTGCTCGTTGATCGCGCGCCGGAACATGGCATTCGGGTTGTTGATGGCATTTTGATGCGCGTTGATGCTGAACGGCGCGAAAGACTCGTGCGGCACGCGATATTCATACATATAACGCTGCATCACCAGCGCGTTCAGCGCCACGAACGATGCGCCATGCGCGCCCTCAAAATCGGCATCTGCTGCCGTTGCCAACGCCGAGGTCACCGGGCTGGTGGTCGCATCTGTCATCTTTTCCACGCCACAGACCGCCACCACATCCATCAAGCCGCTGGCGACCGCTCGATACGCCTGCTGGAAGGCCGCGCCACCAGAAGCACAGGCTGCCTCGACCGTCACGGCTTCGATTCCGCGCCAGCCGGTGAAATCCGCGATCAGCGCGCCTAGATGCGCCTGATTGCTCAACCGTGGCGCGAGCATGTTCGCCACAAACAGCGCTTCCGGCGGGCCATCAAGCCCCGCATCTTTCATTGCGTCACGCAGCGCCTTGGCGGCCAGGTCGCGCAGACTCATATCCCATAACTCACCAATCGGGGTTTGCCCGATGCCAATCACACACACATCACGCATAAAATGGCTTCCTGTTCGTTTTTTCACAAAACATGCCTAAATATAGCATCACTAAACTCTCAAAACCTAGCAAACTACCACTTCCAAGAGTTTTCTAATGTAGCGACTATAGAACTCTTATTGCTTTTTGGTAAATTTGCACAGTTGCACTTCACCCGTGCAAAGCTATAATAGAACAGATGTACATCCCTAGCTAAGTGTAGACAAAAGCAGGTATAGATGACTCAGGACAAAATAGTCGTTCGTGGCGCGCGCGAACACAACCTGAAGAAC
>JAIOHN010000211.1 GCA_019912985.1 Anaerolineae bacterium
AGGTAACGGCACACAGGCAGATAAAGGAAATGGAAAAGAAACGAAACACCATGCGTTTAAATTTGTATCAGACACAGGATGACGTAGATAACAGGAAGGAAAGATTGATAGATGAGATAGAGGCACGCTTAAAACAAAAGGTTGAAAAATTGGAGTTATTTACAGTTAGATGGAAACTTGTTTGAAATGTTAATACCTTACCGGCCCAAGATTCCGACTACGAGTCCAGGCCATCGTCGAGGCGTTCTCATCGTTGCAGGAAGACCTTGGCAAGGGAAGAAGGTCATTACGAAGCAATGGGCTAAACGCGGGGGTAGATTGATCGCGTTATGCAGACGACTGTTGGTATGTATGGGGATTTGCAGGGTATTGCGGGGAAGACGTTGCAGGAAATTGAGGGGCTTTGTGTGAACGCTTTAGAGGCACCAAAAGAACAATTGAGGGGCGTAGTGTTATGACTCTCGAACTGTCCAAGGTTAAAAGAAACATTCAGGACCATCTCCAAGAAGGAATGCTCCTTGTTGTTGGCACAGGACTTTCTATCGCAGAAGGCATTCCTAGCATGGGACAACTGGCAGATTACTTGAAAAAGGAAATACCTTTGAAGTTAGCAACAGCACCAGATCCAGCTTGGAATCAAATTGTTTCCGCACTAGATGCTGGAGATCACCTCGAAGCTGCGATGGGCAAAGTAACATTAAAACCAACTACAGTTGAAAAAATTATAGCGGCTACGGCTGAATTGATTTCCTCAGCAGAGCAAGAAGTTTTCAGTCAGGTTCTAACAGGAACACGAGTGCTTCCCTTTACATCCTTTGTCAAGCACCTCTTTAAGGCAGGAAAAAAGTTCCACCTTATTACGCCGAATTATGACCGCCTGATTGAGTTTGCAACGGAAGCCGCTGAAATTGGCGTAGATTCTCGATTCTTTGGCTATTTACTCGGTCGATCAAATCCAAAGCGATCAGCCGACTCCCATAGAGAATCTTGCTTTACTAGGAAAAACCCTGCTTTTCGACCTTTGCCGTGCTTGTGCGTTCACAAGCCACATGGCAGTTTAGACTGGTTTGATGTCAGCGGCCGGCTCGTTAGGCTCCCGATAAATATTGACAAAATACCAGTGATTATCACTCCGGGCGCGAGCAAATATCGAGAGAGTTTTCGATGTGCATTTGATGAGCAGCGTACCTCCGGCAACCGAGCTGCTACGAACGCCACCCGATTGATGTTCATTGGCTATGGATTTAATGATGATCATTTGGAGCAGTACCTTTGTCCGGGTCTTAAGTTGACGAAACCCACCATTATTTTGGCTAAGGAACTCACTGACAATGCAAAAAAAGTGATCGAAAACAGTAAGGGCATTGACGTTATAGCTCTTTGCACTGTTTCAAAAACAGATCTCCGCACCAGAATCGTTACTTCAAACAGAGAAGAACTTATTGTAAACGAACAATTTTGGAACCTTGAAGGGTTCAATAAAGGAGTAATATAATGCCTACAACCGTGATGTCTTTTGAATCGAGTGAACCCATCGGGCGGGTAATGTCCGTAGACACGATGCGTGTGTTCATTCATGTTGACGACCACGAATTGCTAAAGAAGGTAATGGTCGGCAACCTTATCGCCGTACAAGGAGCAACTGGCCATCAATTTCTGATCTCGATTGTCGAGCGCGTCACACGACTACCTTCTGATTCTTTGGGTGTTAGCGAAGCAACGGATGACGAAACCGTACCACAGCCAGAGGAGATACAGGACACGATCCGGGCCGTCTTGGTGGGTACCTATCGATCCAAGGATGGGGATGCAGGTCCGTCATTTAAACGAGGTGCAGATTCTTGCCCACAAATAGACCAGCCGTGCCACCTTATACAAGGGGTAAATCTGACAGCATTCATGGGGGTCTTGTCTCAAGATGTACCTTCAGAAAAGGCTCTTCGACTTGGACACTTCGCTATAGATCCAACCGCTCAAGCCGTTGCAGACGGCGACAGATTTTTCCAGAGGCACGCTGCAATTCTCGGCAGTACGGGCAGCGGTAAGAGTTATACAGTAGCTTCACTTCTTGAAAGAGCGAATACACTTAGTCATCCTAACATTATCCTCCTAGATATGCACGGGGAGTATGCTTCACTTGCCAAGGGCAAGGACTATCCAAATGGTTACGCGCAGTATTTCAAGATCGCAGGCCCAGGCGACCTTGTAAAGCCAAAGCCGCACAGCCTTTTCCTGCCCTATTGGCTTTTGAACCGAGAAGAAATGCTTTCTATGCTTCTCGATCGCAGCGATGATAACGCCCCCAACCAAGCAATGCGGTTTACCAGCCTGGTCTTAGAAAAAAAGCGAGAGGCTCTAGAGCGAAGTAAATTGGACGAAGTCCTCGCGTCATTCACAGTAGATTCACCCATTCACTATGATCTTGAAGCACTTGTTAAGTCTCTCCGTGAGGATGATCAGGCGATGGTTGTTGGTAGTTCTGGGCGTGACAAGCAGGGGCAGTGGCATGGGAAGCTCACACGGTTCATTAGTCGATTAGAAGCAAAAATCAAAGATCGCCGTTACGGGTTCTTATTTCAGTCCCCTAAGGCCACATCTGCTTACGATTGGCTGCAAGAAATAGCGGTAAGATTTCTTTCTACCACTAAGGACGAGCAGTCGGGGATCAAAGTTGTAGACTTTTCTGAAGTTCCCGCTGATGTACTTCCAACCATTATAAGTGTCTTTGCGCGTGTCCTTTACGATGTACAATTTTGGATGCGCTCCGAATCACGTACCCCTGTTTGCCTTGTCTGTGACGAGGCGCACCTTTACTTGCCTGTTCGATCTGATGCAGACGCAGTATCGAGGCGAGCTCTTGATACTTTTGAGCGCATTGCAAAAGAAGGCAGGAAATACGGATTTACTCTTCTCGTCGTAAGTCAGCGGCCGTCAGACGTAAGCAAGACGATCCTAAGCCAGTGCAACAACTTTATCGCACTGAGGCTGACGAATGAACAGGACCAGTCTGCCGTCAAATCAGTAATGCCGGATAGCATGGCGGGCATTGCAGACATCCTCCCTCTTCTCGATATCGGCGAGGCAATAGTTCTCGGAGACTCCATTCTTCTTCCATCGCGAATCAAGTTAGACAAGCCGACAGCAACGCCACTAAGTTTGACAAAAAACTTCTGGCGTGAATGGACCGAAAAACGCTCAGACTCAGATGCTATCCGCGCCGCTGTAGAAAACCTTAGACGTCAAAGTAAGGGAACGGAACTGAAAAAATGAAAAACAAAATACTTGATCTTCCTTGGATAGGTAAGGATAATCCGCCGAAGCTGGAGACCAGTACAAAAAATACGCGACAGTGTCGCGTATTTTTTCGGAAACCTTCCCCCTGAGCTGGTCGCGCTATGTTTTTCCGATGAGGATAGAGAAGGATGATGAGTGCCGTGTTTTACTTAATTAGAAAACGGAAAACTTTCAAAACATCATAAATATCAATATATTACTACTTCATTATTGATAAGACGAGGAACCGATGAAGAAATGGATACCTTCTGTGAAGTTTACAGAATACATTCCGTATTGGGTATAAAAACCGGAGCGAATATGGCCAATAACCGCCAAAAACTTGAACTCACATGGATAGGCAAGGATAACCTGCCGAGGTTGGAGCCGCGCATATTGATTGAAGATCCTGAAAAGTCTTATGGGGATAAGAATTGTGAGAATATGCTTATTTATGGCGATAACCTGCTTGCACTGAAGGCACTGGAGCAGGACTTTGCCGGGGAAATCAAATGTATCTATATTGATCCGCCGTATAACACCGGCAACGCCTTTGAACATTATGATGACGGGCTGGAGCATTCTATCTGGTTGAGTTTGATGATACCCAGGATAGAAATATTACACCGACTATTACGAACTGACGGGACACTCTGGATTTCTATTGACGACGATGAAAGCCATTACTTGAAGGTACTCTGTGACAAGGTGTTCGGAAGGAAGAATTTTGTAAACAATGTGATTTGGGAAAAGAAGTATTCTCCTCAAAATGATGCAAAATGGCTTTCTGACAGTCATGACCATATTTTAGTCTATGCCAAGAACAAGGATGTCTGGAGGCCGAATCTATTGCCAAGAACAGAAGAAATGGATTCCAGATACAAAAATCCAGATAAAGACCCGCGGGGGCCGTGGAAATCAAGTGATATGTCAGTTAAAACATACTCTGCAAACAGTGACTATCCGATTACTTTACCTTCAGGTCGTGTAGTGAATCCACCAGAGAGTAGATGTTGGGTTGTTTCAAAAGACAGATATGAGGAGCTTGTAAAAGACAACAGGATTTGGTTTGGATCTAACGGCAACAATGTTCCTTCTATAAAAAGATTTCTATCTGAAGTTCAGGAAGGATCTGTTTCTAAAACGATTTGGTACAGAACAGAGGTTGGCGATAATCAGGAAGCAAAGAAAGAAATCAAAGCCTTTGACAGTGAGAATGTTTTTACTACCCCCAAACCTGAACGTTTAATCCAACGCATTCTCACCTTAGCCACCAACCCCGGCGATTGGGTTCTGGACTCCTTCCTCGGCTCCGGTACAACCACCGCTGTTGCCCATAAGATGGGGCGCAGTTGGATAGGCATTGAGCTTGGAGGGCATTGTCATACCCACTGCCTGCCGCGATTGAGAAAGGTTGTTGACGGTACGGATCAAGGTGGGATATCTAAAGCTGTGAACTGGCAGGGCGGTGGTGGTTTCAAGTATTACTACTTAGCCCCAAGTTTGCTAAAAAAGGACAAACATGGCAACTGGATTATTGACGAACGTTATAATGCCGATATGCTTGCCGCAGCTATGGCAAAGCATGAAGGTTTTAGATACTGTCCGGATGAGCATATTTACTGGAAGCAAGGCCGTTCTACTGAAAAGGATTATATTTTTATCACCACACAGTTTGTTACGGTACAGT
>JAIOHN010000212.1 GCA_019912985.1 Anaerolineae bacterium
GGAACTTGAAGTTGAACTACCGCCTGGATATTCCGGTTGCGGAGTACTGGCGCGGCGGTAAACAGGGTGCTTTGCCCATGTTCATCATAGCGTTTGGCGAGTGTGGTTTCGCCCCGTACGGCAGCGTCCATCTCAGGCATATCATGGAAGTAATTCCGTGGAGGATATGTGCTGTTCATCAGAAAGAGCGTGATGTCCCCGCCAACTTGACTCTCATAGTCACTGACTGCCTGGTCAAGCTCGCTGGTGTCGCTCTCGTTGTCGAGATCACTCGGAATCAACTGGCTGATTCCCTGCGCAACAAGGCGAACTTCATTTTGAAGGCGCTGCTCATAATCTGCCTGGGCAGTGGCCGAGATTTGCCCGCCCGCAAACAGGGCAAACGCAGCAAACCCAATCAAGATGACGCCGATATAGGCGACAAGCAAACGGGTGCGGATACTGATGGTACTGATGTTCAGATGTTTCCGCATGGTCACGACCTGGATACAAAACGATAGCCCACGCCGCGCACGGTTTGAATGTACTGAGGACTGCTGGGATCATCTTCCAGCTTTTCACGCAGCCAGCGGATATGGACGTCGAGAGTACGCATATCGCCCAGCCAGTCGGTACCCCACACCTTGTCGAAAATATCGGCACGCGTCACGACTTCACCGACATTCATCACCAACAGACTCAGTAACTCGAACTCTTTATATCGCAGCTCCAACTCGGTTTGATTCTTGAATGCTCGGCGGCGGTCGAAATCGAGTTTGATGTCGCCAGTGGACAGCACGCGTGCTTCGGTCATTCGCGTACTGTCAAACTCGACCCGGCGCAGCAGCGCCTTAATGCGTGCCAGCAGTTCTCGTGTGCTGAATGGCTTGGTGAGATAATCATCCGCACCCAGTTCCAACCCAAGCACCCGGTCAACTTCATCACTGAGAGCGGTCAGCATCAGAATCGGCACGACGCTTTCAGCACGAATGGCTTTGCAGACTTCCCATCCGTCTTTTTCGGGCAGCATGATGTCCAGTATGACCAGATCAACTGGATTGGTAAGCACCATCTCCAGCCCGGCAGCACCGTTGAACGCGGTGAAAACTTTGTAACCACGTCCCTCCAATGCGCGAACAACCGGCTCGACAATCAGCCGATCATCCTCAATCAGTGCTACCGTGGACATAGTGCCTCTTCCTTAAATGCGCGAGTACATAAGCAAACTTCATTCAGTATCGCATCTCTTTAAGGAGTTAATCAAGCGATTTAAACCGGATTTAAGTATATTTAAGCTAAAAGCAAAGACACCCCATGCGGGGTGCCTGGACATCCTTATCTAATTGTGGCAAATCAAACTCAACCGAGCTTGCGCTTGAAGAAATCTGACATCTGGGTAAAGGCATCTTGTGCCACTTCATCATCACGAAGTTGCCCATTCGCAAGCATGAAACCGTGTGGCTCACCAGCATAAACTTTCAACTCAAAAGACTTACCACTGTCATCAAGTTCAGTTGCATAGCGATAAATATCGGCCATGGGGCTGGCAGCATCAGCAGTCCCATGGATCATCAGCATCGGCGATTCCAGGTCTCCGAGAAGGTCAGCAGGGGCGGTATCGCCATTGTAGGGGAACCCATACCAGGCAACTCCCGCTTCAAAGTCGCTGAATTGCGGGAGGAAAAGCATGGTATAGCGACCACCCGCACAAAAACCAGTCAGACCCAGGCGTTCAGTATCGACGTCCTCGCGCTCACTCAGAAAGGCGACGCTGTCCTGAAGCAGCTGCGACACGGTGTCGTCACTGGGGGAGCGCTCGAAGGTTTGCCAGCCAACTGCCAGCACCACAAAACCTTCTGCCGCCAATTGATCGGTCATGGTGCGATAACCTTCTTCGAGTCCATTGAACGAGTGAATGAGGACGATACCAGGGTAGGGGCCACCTTCCGCTGGGGCTGCCAGATATGAGGCATAAGCCTGCTCACCACTCATCACATCAACATCGCCACTATCTACTGTCATGTCTTGAGCGAAAACAACTGTGGGAAAGAGCAGTAGGGATAGGATGATAAGGAACACAACGTGCTTTACTTTCATCAATCTCTCCTCTCAAACTGGGGATTCACCATAAGGTGAACTCCAAGCCTAATGTACGATGAGTGAATTAACAAGAAATTTAAAGTTATTTAAGGTTATTTAAGACGCGAATAACCATAGCATGCAATGAATCAGTACATATTGAGGTGATTAGAGTGGCGCGGGATGGGTGTATGCGAAAATCTTGTGCATACAAATGAGATCCAAGCTGTTCTGATTACATAGTTCCTGGCAACATTGTGGCATGATGAGTTGCCAACTAATTCGCTTACTCGGCTATACAAATCAAGGAGGGATGAATAATGCGGATTGTGGTTATCGCGCTGGCTGCTGCCGTCATTGGGGCAATTGTTGGTATCTTAGGGTACGTATGGGTGGTCGGTGGTGATGGTGCGGCAAGTGAACCAATCAGCGCCCCAACACTGGATGTGAACGCTGTGCCGACATTGAATCCCACCGAAGGAGTGGCGGCGGTAACGCAGGTTGCGGAGCTTAGTGCGCAAGTTGCTTCTTTGCAGGCGACCAATGAAGCTCTGGTCACAGCGCAAGCTGAAATGCCAACCGAAGAGATCCAGCCGACTGCTGTCCCAACGGAAGAAGCGGCAGTAATGACAGAGGAAGCGGCGGCGGAAGCTGACAGCGACACGGCAGGACGGCAGCTTTACCGTATTGATCCAGCCAATTCGACAGTGACCTTTATGCTGCAAGAGGATTTACGGGGCGTGCGCACGGATGTGATCGGTACGACCACAGAAGTTGCAGGCGATGTGATCCTCGATTTTGACAGCCCGGTGGCATCACAGATTGGGACTATTCGTATTAATGCCCGAACCCTGGCGACCGATAACGAATTCCGCAATCGTGCGCTGCGCGCCGAGATTCTCCGCTCGTCACAGGATGAATACGAGTTTGTCGAGTTTACGCCGACTGCTATTGAAGGTCTGCCCGATCAAATTACGGTTGGTGAGACTTATGACTTCAACATCATCGGCGATCTGACGATACTCGGTCAAACTAAGGAAGTGACATTTTCTACGCAGGCGTCACTTTCGGATACGCAAATCACTGGTACAGCTACGACGAACGTCATCTATGGCGACTGGGGTATTTCCATCCCAAATGTTCCTCAGGTGGCTAATGTCACCGAAGATGTGACACTGACCCTGGACTTTGTCGCGTTGCAGGTTGAAGAGTAAAAGTTGGCTTATAAAGCAGGGGCTTCTGGCCCCTGTTTTCTTTCTTAAATTGGATTTAAGGATATTTAGGGCTTAGATAACCACTACTGTTCCATGACCTGATAAATTGAGATGAGTAGTATAACGTTGCTGTGTTTACAGTAAATCTGAGGAGAAACAATGCGTAAATTTATCGTTTTTGGCGGTTTGTTGGCGGTCATGTTGGTGGTAGCAGCGGGTGCGATTGTGGCGCAGGATACCGAAGCGGATTCCTCCGACGAGTCGTCTACTGCCTGGCTTGGGATTGCACTGGTGGAAGCGGATGATCAGGTGGTTATCGCCCGTGTCCAATCAGGGTCGCCTGCAGATGAGGCTGATCTTGCCACAGGTGATGTTATCGTCTCATTTGATGGCGAAACCGTGACCTCTGCCAGCGGGTTAACTGAGCTGGTGCAGTCGGCGGCTGCTGGTGATACGGTCACGATTGAAGTTCTGCGTGATGATGAAACCCTGAGTCTTGATGTAACGCTTGGAAGCGTTTCTACCGCAACTGGTCAGTTTGGTCGTGGTCGTGGCTTCGGCTTTGCGCAGCCTGAGGATGTGCTTGGGGTGACAGAAATGCTGCTGCATGCCGACGTTGAAGAAGCGGACGATGGCTATGAAGTGGTGGACGTGTTCAGCTTGCAGAATCCCTTCGAACTGGCTGAAGGTGATCTAGTCACTGCTATCAATGGGCAAGCTGTCAACGAATTGGACTTTCAGGCGTTGATGACTGATATGATGTCAATGGACGAGCCTGTTATAAGTCTGACAGTGCTGCGTGACGGGGAAGAAATTACGCTGGAATCCGATATGATGGGTATGCACTTTGGTTTTGATCGCGGTTTTGGCTTTGGCCGTGGCCGTGATTTCGGCGGTCAGCGCGGCCCTGGTCGTTTCCGCAACTTGCCAGATAACAGCGATGCGCAACCGGAAAGCACACCACCCGTAACCGAAGAGACGGGTCAGGCGTAAAATCAATTTAGGGTATGGAGACGGGAGTTTCCATACCCAAGAGGCGGAATTGCCTTCAGTTTACAGCGAAGAGTTGGGAGAAACGCAAAATGGTTACAAGTCATATCCGTTCGTTGGTACGTGTAGGCATTCTATTGGTTGCGGCGTTCCTGATTGGCAATTTCACCGCTACCCAGGCTTTTTTGAACGGCACCTCAACCGGAATCACGACTGTGGCTGCACAGCAAGAGGTTGCACCATCGTCAAGTGTGTTTACACAAGTGTACGATCAGGTAAGTCCGTCTGTAGTTGCCATCAGCGTGCTGGCTACTGCGCGTGATCGCGTGATTGGCAGTGGTGTTGGCACTGGATTCGTGTTTGATTCAGAAGGCCACATCGTAACAAACGATCATGTGGTGAGTAATGTAAGCAGTATTGAAGTTGAGTTTTACGATGGCACGCTGGCACAGGCGACGGTCGTGGGCATGGATGAAGATTCCGATCTGGCAGTGCTCCAGGTCGATGTGCCGTCGGAGATTCTACAACCCGTGCAATTTGGAAACTCTGATGCACTGCAAGTGGGCCAGACTGTCCTGGCGCTTGGCAGTCCCTTTGGTCAGGATTGGACCCTGACCAGTGGTATTATCAGCGCGTTGAACCGGACGATTTCTGGCCTGGATCAATTTTCAATCGGTGGTGTCATCCAGACTGACGCGGCAATTAACCCTGGCAACAGCGGTGGGCCGCTTCTTGATCTCAGTGGTGCGGTCATTGGCGTGAATAGCCAGATTCAAACCACGTCGAGTGTCAACTCCGGCGTAGGGTTCGCCATTCCCGGCAATCTTGTCCAGCGGGTGGCTCAGTCACTTATTGATAACGGAGGTGCCGATTACAGTTATATCGGCATCTCCGGCACTGATGTGACACTGTCTGTTTTGCAGACACTCAATCTGCCACATAACACACGGGGCGTCATCGTCAGCGATGTGTTTCAGGGTGGGCCAGCTGATCTGGCTGGTCTGAGCGGTGCTACCATTTCACCCCAGAATAATAACCAGATTTCTTACCAGGATCTTGACATCATCACTGCGGTGGATAGTGTGGCGATTAAAGGCATGAGCGACTTGATTTCCTATCTCAGCCGGTCTACTGTGCCAGGACAGACCGTCACCTTATCTGTGCTGCGAGGCGATGGGCAGCTATATCAACTGCCAGTAGTACTTACTGCGCGCCCCTGAGCACCATCAGCGCAGCAGTATACCTTGAATAAGCATACTTCTATCCTTCTGTGGGCTGAGAAGGCGAGCCGCGAACCGGCTCGCCTTCTCACTTTTCCTCAGCCAAGCAAGGCACTGCGGATGCCGGTCTCGGCACTGAGGTCACGGGTGAATATGCCAAAACCGCCTTTATAATCCCAGTTTGCCCAGGCGATCCCCAGTTCATCAAATACGGAAACCATATCTTGATACCAACGCTGGCGCACGTCTGATGGGGTATTGATGATGACTCCAAACTCACCACAATAGAGTGGGTGATTGGTCTTTTGAGCGATTTCGGAGGCGATCATTACTTCTTGTTTGATGACTTCACGGTCATAGTAACGATTACGCGTTTCAGCGTCATCATAGAGTTGCTTGAGTTCATCCATGTGTTCGGCTGGCACAGGTGTGCCGGGATATTGTACCGGGCCTGTATAGTGACGGTATTCATTCCAGGAGGCTTTATAGTGCGTGACGAACATCGGGTTGTAATAGTGGAAGGTCAACAGCAGATGATCGTCTTCAGGGATTTTCAGATCTGGATAGGTATAGGTTTTGTTCCACTGGTTAGAGCCGAGCACGATTGTCCGTTCTGGCTCCAGATCACGCAGCGTTTTGAAAATATAGCCGGAAACATGATTCCAGCTTTCTGGGTTACGGGCGACCGCCTCATTCAACATCTCGTAAGCGACTTTATCGGTAGCGCGTTCTTTCATAAAGGCGGATAGATCGCGCCATAAATCTGCAAACTGCTCTAAGGCAGCTGGATCGCTGTAGAGTGCTGGTTCGTTGGCATCATTAAAGTGGTGACTGCGCAGAATGTGTAAGTCGACAATAGCGCGCAGTCCAGCTCGCTCCAGCCAATCCAGCGCGCGGTTTAAGAGTTCGAAAGCTTCTTGTTCACGTTGACCGCTTTCGTCCCACATCTGTTCCTCGTCAATTGGAATACGCAGGTGGTCGAAGCCCAGATCAGCCAGCCGTTTTACATCTTCTTCAACAAACCACTGACGCCGCGCCTCACCGCGTGCGGTGCTTTGACTCAGCCAGTGCGAAATGTTGGTTCCAGGGTGAATTTCAAATATCATCATAAAAACCTTTCTGTAGATTCAGCTCTCATCATCGAGTGCTGAAGGGTTAAAAAATTGTATTTCACAAATTTGTACTGATTTCTTGCAAACGTTTGTAGTTTGCGGTACAATGAAAATGTTCATGGAAC
>JAIOHN010000213.1 GCA_019912985.1 Anaerolineae bacterium
CGACTTCTTTGAGCCGGGCGGTGCGGCAGTGCGGGCCTATGATCGCGGTGATTATACGTTTGCCGCAGGGGCGACTGAGCGAGCGCTGCTTGATCAGCAGGGTGATGTCTGGACTGTGACCGAGAATGCGCTCATTGGCCCGGATGATACCCGCCTGGAACGGCTGGGCGGTCATCTGGCGTTCTGGTTTGGCTGGTATTCCTTCTATCCCGATACGTTGGTCTACGAGCCGTAATCAGCACGATTCTGAAACCTGCTTGACGGGGCGGCAGCCTCCACTGTATGCTTACGCCTTCACTGAAGTGGAGAAAACGCCTTGATGGAAAATGCCGTCCCGCAGCACGCCTATACGATTCTGGTTCCGGTTGCCAACCCCGAAACTGCCCGGGGGCTGCTTGAGCTGGGGGTTGCCATGGCACATCCCCGCGAAGGCCGTGTGATCGCGCTCATCGTTTCCATGAGTGATGCTGATAAGGAAGCGGAAGCGGTCGAAGCGATTGAGCCGATTGTGCTGGATATGGAGGCAGAGGAAAAGCCAGTCGAGCTGATTACGACCAATGCCTCCAGTGTATCGCGCGGCATTCTCGATGCGGTGCGCGAAGAAGGCGCAGATCTGGTGATTGTCGGGCTGAACAAGCCTACACATGGTCAGGTCGTGATTGGCACGATTTCCGAAAGTGTGGCGTCGACTGCACCCTGCGGCGTGCTGATCTATCGGCCAGGGCTTTCGCCAGAGTTCAGCCGCATCGTCATCCCCACCGATGGCAGCGAAGATTCACGTATCGCTGTGCGCGTGAGCATCATGCTTAGCGAATACTATGATGTTCCTGCCGAGGCCATGTATGTCCAGAGCGGCGAACGGGCCTACTGGGAAGGGCGTGGGCGTATCGAAGCCTCCATGCAGGATATTAAAGGGCAGGAGCGGATTAAGCGCACGGTCGTCACGGCTGCTGATCCGGCTGATGGCATCCTCTCACGGGTCAATGAAGATGATCTGCTGGTGGTTGGCTTCTCCGGGCGCAGCGAATGGCAGCGCTGGCTCTATGGCGATTTTTCGCTGCCGCTGCTCAACCGTTCGCCAGGGCCGGTGATTCTCACCTCGCGTGCGCCGGAAAAACAGGCGCTGGCCGGTTTCACCGAGCGCTTTGTGAACTGGTTGCGCCCGACCCTCACGCAGGTCGAGCAGGACGACCTGGTGCGGCAGGCCAGTCAAAACGCATCCGCCAGCCTGGATTTTACGGTGTTGATGATGATCGCGGCGGTGCTGGCTTCATTCGGCCTGCTGCTGAACAGCGGTGCGGTCATCATCGGGGCGATGCTGGTCGCGCCATTGATGTCCCCGCTTATCAGCTTCTCGACAGGTGTGACCACCGGACGCCTGGGCCTGATGCGGCGTTCAATCATCACCGTGCTGCAAGGAGTCATCCTGGCGCTGGTCGTGTCCTTCGTCATCGGTCTTATCGGCCCCAGCGACATCGTCACTAGCGAGATGGCAGGGCGAGGCAACCCTACGATTATTGATCTGGGTGTCGCGCTGGCGTCAGGTTTGATCGGCGCTTATGCTACTGCCCGCAAGGATATTCCGGCGGCGCTGGCTGGCGTGGCGATTGCAGCGGCGTTGGTCCCACCGATTTGCACCATCGGCCTGGGGCTTTCCATCAGCAACTTTGGCCTGGCGCGCGGTGCAACACTGCTTTTTGTGACCAACATTATCTCGATCATCCTGGCTGCCTGGGGGATATTTTTCTGGTTGGGGATGCGCCCGCGTGTGATCGATACCTCACGTGCGCGGCCCTTTGCCTCGGCGGCGCTGGTCGGTAGTTTTGTGCTGGTGATTGTGCTGCTGGTCGCCGGGAATGTGGACCCCAACCGCTTTGAAGTGGGCGTAGAGCGTGTCCTGCGCGAGTCATTTGAACCCTTTAGCGAAGCCTCGCTGGTGGATTTTGAAATCCAGCGGGATGACCCGCTGCTTGTGGTGGCGATCGTGCGGGTATCGTCGTTGATTTTGGAAGAAGGCGGCCTGCGCGAAACCTTTCGCGATCAGGTCCAGAGCGCACAGCAGGCCCTTGCCGACCAGTTAAACCAGCCGGTGGAACTGGATGTGGTGATGCAGCCAGTGATGCATATTGCTGACACAGGCAAAATTCTGACAGACCGACTCACCCTGCTGATGAAGCCTGCCGAGCTGGTCAATCTTGACTACAACTTCGACAATGATGGTCAGATGCACGTACTGGCAACGGTACGGCCCGCGCCGGGGATGAGCGAGGATGCGGTGCGCGAGCTGGCGACTGAGGCCGCGCGGTTGCTGGAATCGTCGCTGCTGGTGCCGGTGGACCTGCAACTGCAATTCGAGTCTGGCGACGCTACACCTGAAGCCACCGCTGAACCAGCGGCGGGTTAATCCGCGGAGGTCACCTGCGTGATGAAATCCTGCATCCGCTGGTAATGCGCGCCTTTCCAGTAGATCTGGCCGCAGGATTGGCAGCGATGGAAAACTTCGTAATAGCTTCCGGTTTCGTGCGGCAGCTCGTGCGAGATATCGTCTTTTGCGACCGGCTCCAGGACGCCGTTGCATTTCATACAGCGCCGGAACGGGATCATCGAGTCGAGCAGGTTGAACCGCCGGATAATCTCCAACAGCCGCAGCCGGGGATTGGTCTGGCGCACGAAATAGCCATAAATTACCAGACTGCGCTTGAGCAGGCCGACATCACGCGTGAGCAGAATCCGTGTCTCCTCGTTGGAAACCTGGGCCAGTTCGTCGTCCGGGTAATCGTTGCGGTAGAGTGTGTCAAATCCCATCATGCGCAGATAAGCCGCCAGCCGTCCCAGGTGCGTATCCAGCACAAAGCGCGGTTTCCCCTGCCACGGTGGGCGCAGCGCCACCAGCGGCGCAGTCTCCGGTTGCACGGAAAATGGGTAAACCTCGATACGGTCGTGCGGTTGAACGATGTAGGAGAAATCCACGCCCTGTTGATTCACCACCAGCCATTGAATTTCGGCATGAGGGATGCCAAGTGACTCGATCATGTCTTTGATTGATGCCCGCCAGTTGAAGGCGTGATCCACCGGCTTATGACGCTGGCGACGGGGCAGAAAGTCATTTAGCTCGGCGTAGAAGTGAAAGGTGGCATGGTCCATGATGTCAGGCTGAAATCATATCGTTCGTCAGATGGGCGACCCGGTTGGTGTAAAACAGTCTGATCTGGCCGTCCGCGAGCAGATCAACCCGGGTGATGCTGGTGTTGTAATGCACATAGTAAACACGATCACTGGGGAGTTGGTCAAGCAGGGCTTTGATCAGCGCGTCCAGAAATTCGCCATGTGAGATCAGGGCGATGCGCTCATTGGCCCGCGTCTGGTTCCATTCACGTAACTGTGCCGCCACGTTCAGCGCTCGTGCCTGGAACAAATCGGGCGTCTCGAAATCGCGATTCCACCATCCCGCTTCACTGATAGCTTCCGGCAGGATGTAATCCGCAAACTGCGCGGCGATCTCGGCGCGGGTCATGCCGGGATAGCCCCGTTTGCCGCCCGCTTCATCCAGGTAGATGCCGCCATGTTCGTGAATATCGACCCACACTTCCGGCACGATGCACAGCGCTTTAGCCACAGGTTGCGCGGTTTGCAGTGAACGGTGCATGGCGCTGCAATACAGATGCGTGATGCCGTAATTCTGGCGCTGGCCCTGGAAGGGCGCATGACTGAAGGCGGTTTCGGGATAATCCGTCCCAGTCAGATGCTGTGCCAGACAATCCGCCTGTCGGTGTCCGAGTTCGGTAAGTGGGGGATCTTGATGGCGGTCAAAGGCGTCCGCGCCATCGGTGTTGTTCTCGCCATTGGCATTGTTGAGAGATTGACCATGGCGGATGAGATAGACTTCCATGAATGCTGCTTTCCTTGCGGTAATGTGTGCAAGGGCAGTTTAGCAGGTTTATGTTAAAGCTGCATTATGAAGCGGGACACCAATACGACAAGCATAATCTTTCGCAAAGATAAACAAATATTACAATTAACTATCCTTGTTGTAGAAAAGTTTCTTTTTAGACGCAGTAGCGTTAGAATTATAATATACTCGATTCACTGAGTTGTTATGGAAAGCACTAGTAGCAACATAGATTAAAATTCAAAATGGGCGTGGATGCTCGTTTATCCACGAACTCGTATAGAAGTACTCAATGCAATGGGATCTACAGTAGAAGGCACTGTGGTTAGCTTTATGTGTCGAGACTCTTTAAAAAGGACAATTTATAAAAACCTCATATGGATTGTGATCCTCATCTTCCTGCAAATTCCATATTCTGCTATAGCGCAGGATGTGCTGCCTACGCCCGATTATCGAACTGCCAGCTTAAGTTTGTTCTTTGACAGAAACAATCTGGTACTGTTTGTGCCTCAAGACACGCCTTATGCGAACTTGCAGGAAATAAATTTCCAGGTGGCTACTACTAACAATCAGATGCTTGTTTTTTATCTGACCGAATACCCGGTTTTTAAATATCAACCATTTGATCTCATACTGTCTCAAAAACCAGTTTGCTTTCATCTTGCTTCAATTAGCGCCCCGCAAGAAATCCTGCCACAGATCTGCCAAGCGGGTGCCGTAGTGCTCTCACAGCCGCTTAACCCGGTTGACATATTTTGGTACAACTTTGATCTCAATTTAGACCAGTTGGTGTTTATCATGCGTGGGCAGGAGATTCTAACAATCTGTCCCGGTAACAACCTGGTCTGTCCGATTGAACTCCAAATCCCCCTGCCAACACCCACACCTACCCCTGTACCTAGCCTGACCCCATCGCCAACTTTTGAACCCACGCTAAATCCAAGCCCGGAACCAACTTTAACCCCAAGTGTCGAACCTACCTCGATACCAACTTCAACGGCAATGCTCCCCCTGGTCGAACCCACCGCAACCTCAATTTCGCCGACTCCATCTCCCACTTCCGAACCAACTGTGGATTCGAAGCTGGGTCACGTGATGTATACCAATACAAACACGATTGTCCGTGCCTGCTATTCGACAACTTGTGAGCGTATTGGTTCAATTGATGTGGACAACGAGGTGGTTATACTTGGCGAGGTTGAAGGGCATGTGACCTTTGGGAACGCTATCTGGTATCTGATTGAATACGAGGGACAACCCGCTTACATTCATAGTAGCCTTGTGAGCGAGAATAGTTCATCAGATGGAAGTGGTTCATCGGTTTCCGCGCCTGCGGGAGCTTGTCAGAGAGGAAGCTTTTCCGGTGATGCGTCTGGCTTGTTTGGTTATTCGGGTAAACGACGTGTGCCATTTCAGGTACGAGGGAATGTTGATGTCCAGGTAACCCTTTCCATCTCAAATGGCTCTGGGGATTGGGGAACCGGAGTCTACGTTCTTGATCCCAATGGTGGCGAGGCGGGCGGCGCAGAAATTTATGACGAGATGGGTGTGCCAAGTGTTTCGTTCGCGTTTCACGCCAACGCACCAGGTACTTACGTGATCGAGCTGCGAGGGGACAGCACCCATCAGTATAATTATCGCGTCACATGGAGCTGCTAAATTTTTAAGCGAGGCCCCCGTTGACACCATCCTGGCGAATCGGTTATAAATAGCTTGAAGCAATTGCGAAAAAGAGTGGACGCCCATGCCTCCCCCACGTTAAGTCGAACATGATCTAAAATCGCATATCGCTGACACGCCAACACATCCAATCGTCGATGGTTGGCCGTTTTTGATTCCCCTGGCTGTTCAAGCCCATGGTTATAAAGGACAAGTGCATCGATGAACCCTTCTGTCGTGCGCCGCGTGCGATCAGCGTCGCTGCTGGTGGTTGTGCTGCTATTGGTCGAATTTCTGGATGAGCTGGTGTTTGGCGCAACCGAAGCCGCCTGGCCGTTAATCCAGCGTGACCTGCTGCTGAGTTATGCCCAGATCGGCCTGTTGTTCACCATTCCGAGCTTAATCGCCAGTTTGATTGAGCCTGTGTTCGGTATTCTGGCCGATATGGGCCATCGTCGCCGCCTGATTCTGGGCGGTGGTGTGGTGTTTGCCCTCTCGCTGATTGGCGTCGCCACCAGCCAATCGATGCTGGCGCTGCTGGTTGTGAGTGTGCTGCTGCATCCGGCGTCCGGCGCGTTCGTCAGTCTGTCGCAGGCAGCGTTGATGGATTACGAACCGGCGCGTCACGAGCAGAATATGGCGCGCTGGACCTTCGCCGGGTCGCTTGGTGTGGTTGGTGGGGCGCTGCTGCTCTCGGCAGTGCTGGCGCTTGGCGGGACCTGGCGCACGGTCGTGATCGGGCTGTCGATCTTTTCCGCGCTGGTCGTGATGGTCGTGTGGCGGATCTCTTTTGCGGAAGTGCGTGCATCCAGTCACGACGACGCGCCACAGGGATTGATCGCCGGGCTGCGAGAGGCATTGAATGCGGTTCGTGACCGCGAAGTGCTGCGCTGGCTGGTGCTGCTGGAATGCTCCAACCTGATGATGGATGTGCTCTACAGCTATATTGCGCTGTACTTCGTCAATGTGGTGGGTGTGAGTCCGGGACAGGCCGCGCTTGGTGTCTCCGCCTGGACAATTGTGGGACTGGTTGGTGATTTCCTGCTCATCCCGCTGCTGGAGCGCGTGAGCGGGCTGGCCTATCTGCGCATCAGTGTCGTGATCGAGCTGGTGTTGTACCCGGCTTTCCTGCTGGTGGAGTCGTTTGAGGCCAAGCTGGTGATTCTGGCCGTGATTGGCTTCTTTAATGCGGGTTGGTACGCCATTCTGATGGGCCAGCTCTACAGCACCTTACCCGGTCGCAGTGGCACTGCGCTGGCGGTCAGCAATGTGTTTGGGATCGTGGGCAGTTTCCTGCCGCTTATTCCGGGCCTGATCGCGGATCAGATCGGGCTGGCGGGGGCAATGTGGTTTCTGCTGCTCGGCCCGATCGGTCTGCTGATTGGTTTATGGCGGCGACGCTAACACGCCAGCTCAAGCATCGCCTGATGGGTGCTGAGGTAGACATGCTGCGCGCCGAGATGGTCGATAAAGCCAATGGCGCGCAGACGGTCCATCACCGGGCCCTTGACTTCGCTCAAGTGCAGGGTGACACCCGCGCTGCGCAGTTCATCCATCAGCCGTTCGAGTGATTCAAGGGCGCTGCTGTCGATGAAGTTGACCGCGCTGCACACCAGCACCAGGTGCTTCACCTGAGGGCGCTCGGCAACTGCGTTGAGCAGGTAGGTTTCGAGGAACTGCGCGTTGGCAAAGTACAGACTTTCGTCCACGCGTACGGTAAGCACCTGCGGGCAGGTCTGGACCTCATGGCGCAGGACATTGCGGAAATGCTCGGTTTCACCCACCCGCCCGACGATGGCGATATGGGGGCGGCTGGTGCGCCACAGATACAGCACCAGGGCGCTGATGATGCCCACCAGGATGCCGTTCTCGATGCCTAGCACCAGCACCGCCGCGAATGTGACGAGCAGCGACAGCGCATCGACTTTGCTATAGCGCCAGGTGTGTCGCAGCGTTTTGAGATCGAATAAATTGGTCACAGCGACCAGGATAATCGCAGCCAACACTGCTTGCGGCAGACTGTAAAACAGCGGCATGAGAAACGTGACTGTCAGAGCGATCAATCCGGCGGTGAGGATTGACGCCAGCCCAGTATTGGCCCCGGCGCTGAAGTTGACCACCGACCGGCTGAATCCGCCTGTGACGGGATAAGCGCCGGTAAAGGCCGCGCCGATATTGGCCGCACCGAGCGCGATCAGTTCCTGATTGGCGTCGAGTGCATCGCGGCGCTTGCTGGCGAGTGCCTTGGCGACGGAGACGCTCTCGGTGAATCCCAGCAGGCTGATAGTGAGCGCTACTGGCAGCAGTGCCGACAGCTTATCCAGGCTGGGAATGGTCAGCGGGGGCAGCCCGGCGGGAACTGTGCCGACGATACTGATATTCAGGCTGAATGCGGACACCAACAGCGTCCCCACAGCCACCACAACTAATGGTCCGCCTTTGGTAATTGGCGTGATGAGATGCGGCGGCACTTCGCGGGCTTTCAGCCAGCGGCCTACCCGCGATTTGAACAGCCACAACACAATGATGCTGCCGAGCGCCAGTGTCAGGGCCGCCAGATTGGTTTCTGAGACATGCTCCAGCGCGTAGGCCAGGGTTTCAAAAACATTTTCGCTGCGCGGCATCGAAATGCCCATAACATGCTTGAGCTGGCTGGCGGCGATCACCAGGGCGGCGGCGCTGGTAAAACCAGACAGCACCGGATGGCTGAGGAAATTCACCAGAAAGCCCACCCGCAGCACACCCATCGCCAGTTGAATCAGGCCGATCATCAGCGCCAGCGTGAGGGTCAGCGTGATGTATTCGCCGCTGCCCTGGGTGGTCAATCCGCTGATGCCAGAGGCCACCAGCAGCGACACCAGCGCGGTCGGTCCCACCGCCAGCGCGCGGCTGGTCCCCAACAGGCCGTAGATCAGCAGCGGGACGATGCTGGCATACAGGCCCACCTGCGGCGGCAGTCCGGCCAATAAGGCGTAGGCCATGCCCTGTGGGACCAGCATAATGGCGACGATGACTCCCGCCATGATGTCGCCGGTCAGGTCTTCGCGGCGGTAATTGGTTGCCCAATGGAGAAAGGGAAGGTAACGGCTGAAGGGGATGGTAGTCATATTGTGGTTCGGCATTCCTGGTTATGGGGCGAGCATTGTGCGGCTCGCCCCTGTGTAAAAGTGGCTTAGTTGGATTCGACAGGCAGTGCGCGTGCCCAATCGGCTTCGTTGGCGTTGAGGTTGATGACATCGCTGTAGCCATATTTGCGCAGCAGGCTGGCGGCGATGGCCGAGCGGTAGCCGCTGGCGCATTGAGTCACGATGGTGCGATCGCGCGGGATGGTATCCAGACGCTGGGGGATGTATCCCAGCGGCACGTGCAGGGCGTTGGCGATGTGCTGGCTCTGATATTCGCTCTTGCCGCGCACATCGAGCACGACCAGGCCGTTATGCTGGCGGCGTTCTGCCAGTTCGTCCGCCTGGATGCGGGTCAGCTTCTCGGCGGCCAGCGGCGTAATCGTCTCCGGCAGGAAATAGCCGGGGATATTATCTACACCGATGGCGCGCAGGGTGATGAGTGTGTTGGCTGCGGCTTCGCGGTCGGACGGGATAAAGTACAGCGGCGCATCGAAATCCACCAGCCAACCGACATAGGTGCTGAAATTGCTGCTGGTATCGGGGATGTTGACCGTGCTCGGCACGTAACCGGCGGCGAATACATCTTCGTCGCGCAGGTCAACCACCAGGGCGTTGGCTTCCAGCGCTGATTGCAGCGCTTCGGCGTCGAGTTCAGGGACTTCCGGCAGATCGCGCAGCAGCGCTGGCCCCACTTTATTCACATGCTTCATCTGCGCGAAGTAACGCGGCGCTTCCGGTTGGCCGTCCAACAGCCAGGTGACAAATTCGTCCTCGTCCTCATACTGGAAAGCCGGGTTAAACAGCTTTTCATAACCGAGTGTCGTGGAGGGAATGGCCCCCAGGGCTTTGCCACAGGCACTGCCTGCACCGTGTCCCGGCCAGATTTGCAGATAATCCGGCAGCGACTTAAAACGCTGCACGCTCTGGAACTGCTTGCGCGCCCCCGGTTCTTTGGTGTTCATGATGCCCGCTGCTTCTTCCAGCAGGTCAGGCCGCCCAACATCGCCCACAAAGACGAAGTCGCCGGTAAAGACACCCATTGGCCTGTCGGCCCCCAGGGTATCGGTGATGATAAATGAGATGTGCTCCGGGGTATGACCGGGTGTGTGCATCACTTCGACACGCACATTACCGAGCATCCAGTGATCGCCATCGCGCACAAGAATGGCTTTGGCTTCATCGGCGTAGGCATATTTCCAATCGGCATCGCCCATATCACTCAGGTAAAGCTGCGCGCCAGTGGCTGCGGCCAGCTCGCGGCTGCCGCTGACGAAATCGGCATGGATGTGGGTTTCCGTGACCTGGGTGATCTTCAGGCCGTTTTCTTCGGCCATTTGCAGGTAGGGGGCGATATTGCGCGCCGGATCAACAACCAGCGCCTCGCCGCTCTGGACACAGCCCACCAT
>JAIOHN010000015.1 GCA_019912985.1 Anaerolineae bacterium
CCGCCGGTCAATGTAAATCACGGCCTGATTCGGCACCGCATTGATGCTCGGCGTATCGACATGCATATCGGTGACGGTGATGCGGCCATTACCCAGAAACGGGTCATCTTTGAATTCGGGTTCCAGCTGGCTGATGGCCTCAATGATCGGCAGCAGCTTGTAGATGGCATTATCGCCCAGGTGATTGGCCGCTGCGTGCGCGCTTTTGCCCTTAGCGACCACCTGCATTTCCACGCGCCCCTTCTGACCGCGATAGACCTGCATCCTGGTCGGCTCGCCGATCACCACGAAGTCAGGTCGCAGCCCTTCCACCTCCACCAGCGCATGGGGGGCAATCCCGTCATTCCATTCTTCCATGTTGCCGAAGTAGTAGCCAGTGACACCTTCGAGCAAGCCCAATTCCTTCGCCAGCGCCAGCCCATAGATCATGCCGGGGGTGCTGCCCTTTTCGTCGCACGCCCCACGGGCGAAGAACACACCATCTTCGACCTTGCCCTCAAATGGGTCCCACTCCCACTCATCAGGATTACCAATGCCCACCGTGTCAATGTGACTGTCATAGAGCAGCTTGATTGGCCCATCACCGATGCAACCAACGATGTTGCCCATACTGTCCCACCACACCTCATCAAAGCCGAGGCGCTTCATCTCCGCCTCAGCCCGTTCGCCAACCTCCCTAATCAGGCTGTCGTAGCTGGGGATGGCACACAACTCCCGCAAAAACTGAATAATATCGTCGCGCTGTTCTTCGACGCGCGCTTTAATCCGGTCAATTTTGGCTTGCTCAATCATTGCTTGTTCGTGTCCTTCCTTGTATCGTCTTGCTCAATCATGATTCAGGGTTCAAACCCCTGTAAATCTACCGTGACTTTATCCGGGCTGCTTTCCAGTTCGCTGCGTCCGGCGGTCGTGATATTGTAATCAGGCATCAGTCTATCCAACGGCACACTGCGCCAGGGCGTCATCGTGTGCGCGTGATGATCATAGCGCACCAGCACCACATTCTCATAGGGATGTTCGCCAAAAGCCCACCGGCTGGAAATCAATACCTCATCCGCGAGGCACATCCCTGCCGAGGCCTCTCCCCAGGCCGCCTCGCATGTCCCTGGAATATTGACATACTCATCGCGATAAGCCCCGGTGTGCAGGATGTCGGTCGTGGCATCCGCCCCCGCTGCCCACAGTTCCTGCTGCAACTCAAATACCACTACATCAGCCGCATCGTGAAAACGAGCGCCCGGCCAATCTGGTTCTGTCCAGATCACCAGGTGAACGCCCGGCCCGAACTTCCAGCGTTCATCGACAATCAACTGTTTGAGGTTTTGGATCTCGTCCCAGGTCTGGTGAGCATAGTCCTGCCAGGCCAGCATCCCACTCACGCCCGGCCCGACCAGCAGCAGCCCGGTTAATCCCGCTGCAAGCATGTTCCGCTGGCGCAGCGGCAGCAGCGCACACAACCCAAAAATCAAACTCACATACAGCAGGCTGATGCCAATCACACGCCCAAAGGCGATGCGATTGAAGTAAGAGTCAACGACATCCGCACCGCTGGCAGCAATCAACAGACTGCTTGCCAGCATGACCAGCGACAGCGCGATTAATTGAACATAGGTATGTCGAACGGCGCTTGCTGGCTGCAGCCAGCGGGCCAGGAGCACCAGCAGGCCACCTGCGGCCAGCACCGACACGACCAGCAGTCCCGTATAGCCATCGGTGCGCATGGCGGCCAGCGCAGGCCGGATTACAGCCCAAAGGTTGAGTGAATCGAAAAAAGCGGTGACAAATCGTGAAAGAACCCCGCCACTATCTGGCGCTAATCCGCCCCAGGGTGTGAGGATGTATAGCACCAGCACCGCAATGAATCCACCGATAAAAAGAGTCGCCAAGCTGTCACGCAGGGCCAACCATAAACGCCGGGGGAATGGTTGGCTGTCACGTATCAACACGGCAATCAGGAGATTGACAGCGATCCACGGCAGGCCAGATTCATAACGCAGGATAGAGATCGCGTACAGAATGACAAAAAGGCTATACCACAACCACTGCGGGGATTTATTTCGCAAAAACAACAGGTAGCAGTAGGCGGAGGCCAGCAGCAGTACCAGAGTCGGCTCAATGCCCCACGTCACCTGCTGGAATAATTCCGCCATGCGGGTGAGGGAGAATATCACCGCCAGACCCGCACAGACGGCCAGCAGCCGCTGCCGCGCAAACTGGTAGACGATGCCTGCCAGAAACACGCCCTCAAGCACCCGGCTCAACAACAGGATGAAGTTATAGGCAGGGTCCCACTCGCCAAAGAGCGTCATCGCCGCCGCGGCCATGGGACCAGACAGGAGATGGCGCTGGTTAGACTCGAGGAAGCGGGCAGACAGCCCGGCGATTCCCACCTCTTTCGCCCAGGAGCGAAAGATAATCACATCAGTCTGCAAAGGGCCGTAATCCAGGCCGCGCAGCACCATAACCAGAAGCAGCACCATCCCAACCAGCAGGACAAGGAGCATGGGAGAACGTTTTACCACTGTCACTTGCTTCCCTTACACGACATCGCCAGGATCAAGCGTGTCATCATACTGGATCATCCAGACAGGGTCGATAAGGAAATCGGGGCCAGTGTGCTCGAGGTAGTTGAATTCACGATCTCCCAGGGGCGTGTGCTGGATGTTCGACCACGCCGCACGGCCAACCAGCGGCTGTTCGCGCGCGACAGCGGCAAAGACGAACTCCAACAGATTGTGGGCCGCATCCTGCCACACGCCTACCCACTGAAAGGATGGATTCATGCGGCAGGTCTGGCGTACCAACTCGCCCAACTCGATCCACGGCGGCTGCATCCCGGTGCAGGTCACACGCGGCAGCACGCGCCCACGTTTGCCTGGCAGTGTCACCACCCGTCGATGAGTCTCGTCCCAGATTACGCCCACCGCCCGTACTCCAAAGG
>JAIOHN010000214.1 GCA_019912985.1 Anaerolineae bacterium
ACCTGATATTCAAACCCGGTCCAGACCTCATCCGAGTAAACGAAGGGGAAGCGTGGCTTGCCGCCGTGCGGCCAGGTGCAAAGAATGAGGCCGGATTCGTCATTCAGCACGTAGGTGCGCTGGCAGTTTACATGATCATGGAAGCTCTCACGGAAGTTGTAGTCAAAGATTGACTTCACTGCCTGCTTGATGTGTTCTTTTGGTAACAGATCGCCCAATCCCAACACGCGGGCATGGAGTTGACCAAGCAGCTGGTCGGAAAGGCAGCCTTCGCCATGCTGATATGGATGCACGTTGACATCATCCAATCGCTGGTCGTAATACTCGCCATTCCACAATTGCGTATCCAGGTTTTGGCTGCCTTGCTCGAAGGCCGCGTGACAGCGCTGTGCGATGTCCATCTCGCCCATCACCTGGGCCATCTCTTCGACTGCGCGTAGTGCCGCCAGGTAATAAATGCCGCAAAGTGGGTTTGGTCCGTAGAACTCGATGTCATAAGTGTTATGCTGCTTGGCATCCAGCACATGATCGCCGTCGGTATCCCAATGGGTGCTGGCGAAGTCCATGGCCTGCTTGATTGAAGGCCAGAGTGACTTGAGCCATTCAGTGTCACCGCTCAACAGCCATTCGCGATAGGCGCGCAGGATGCTGCCCATCTGCCCATCAACTGCTGCCTCCGCTTTTTGCTCACCCCAGGCCCAGATAAATTCTTCGTTGAATGCGCGGAAGTTGCGGAAGGACATATACCCATCTGGCTCTGTCTCTACCAAAAATTCAATTTCCCGCATCTTGCGCTCCAAAGAGGGGAAGAGATAGGCTACAGTATGTGCATAACTCCACACGTGGGTGCAACTCCCCGCGCAGCAGCCTGCGTCATCAAAACAGCCCTCCCAGCCGAAGAAACGTCCATCCGCCAGCCAGAAGCAGGTGTTGCTGCGCAGCGGGACGATGTTGGCCGAAATGGCATCCAACACGTAGGGCGGCAGTGTGCTGCTGAACAGCGCATCATGAAAGGCATAGGTGGTCGATTCGAGTCGGGGCATCTCTTTGAATACATAGTCTGCGACCGCCCATGCATTGTCAAAGTGTGTCGCATAGTGATTGTGTGTAACTTTTTCGGAGGACGAATCCCAACTATTCACGCGGTTGGGAAAGTACCAGGTAAGCAGAAAGCGGTAGCTGCGGCTCTCTCCCGGTTCCAATGTGTCAATCAGGCCCAGCGAGCCGGTATCTGGTTTGAAGTCCTCTGGCAAAGAGTCATAGCCGAGATCGTTGAGTCGGCCATCTTCCATGAGGTCATCCCAGAACTCGCGCAGGTAATCGTACCATGCGCCGCGCAGCCAGGCGGTTTTATACGTGACCTGATTGTGATCGGTGACGAGGCTGGCGCTGCCGTAAGCGAGGTGCCCTGGTTCAATGCCCGCTGCCTGGAAATACAGCCCGCGATAGCCTTCCGCTTCACGAAATTCATTGATGCTCTGGCCGTGAAGATTGCGCTGGATGTTGCTGAACGCATCGAATTGGACACCACCTACCGGATTCGCCAGCGACCCCACCAGGGTCATGGATACCGGTTGCTGTGTGGTATTGGTCACCGCGTAGGTAAAGATCGCGCAGGGGATTCCCGAGTCATCCGGGTTAAGCGGCACGAATGGCGTGAATGCTTCCAATGTGATCGAAACTGGAAGTGACGGTTCCTCAAATTTTATGTGGGCAAGCGGGTATTCCCCGTGCAGCGTGGCCTGTGCCATACGTGGCAGACCTGCATTCCGCGCTGGATGAAATCCGTGGGATAGGGTATAGGGCGGTTGGATCGGCCCTTCAATCACCCGTCCGCTAGGTTCATCGTCACCAACCTGGGTGCGGATTGCAAAAAAGGTGTTTGGTAGAAAATGACCTTTGGCCGGAGCATTAAAGATTTCCCAATCTCGAAGCTCGCCACGTGCGCCTAATGAGACATTACCCGTGCCAATGCCACCCAGTGGAAAGGCAGCCGCGCTGGCACTTGAATCGTAAGAACGAATCCCCCTGGTAAATTGCATATTGATGCCTGCCTGTTGAACGAAATATAAGTATGTGACGCTGATTGTACTCGAAACGTGAGACCTATCCCACCACTTTATGGACGATAATCGCGCAGGATAGAGCCGCCGATAAACTCGCGCAGCAGCGACGTATCTGGGATCATCTGAAGCTGCTCATTATCGAAGGGATGGACCCAGTTTAGAAATGAGAGCAGGCGGTTGGATTCGATGTGCGCGCGCGTTCCATACTTGACTTGCAGCAGCAGCGGCTCGACACGCGGACGCAAGGCTGCTAGTTCATACACCAGCGCGGAGTTGAACATCGAATCAGCATTTTCCTGATAGGGGAAGATGTTGCGTTTCTCCCCGCGCCGCACACTGGGCCAGCGTTCAAGCGTATTGGTTGCCGAGTGACCTCGGTGTTGAGCATCGCGGACAATTCGCCGCAGCAGCCGGACATCGGTCGTCGGCACGCGATTGTGCGAATCGATATTTAACTGCGTCAGCGCGGAGACGTAAATCCGGTAAATTAAAGTCGGTGGGATATGAGGGACCAGTCCAGGATTAAGGCCGTGTATGCCTTCGATTATGACAATCTGATCTTTCTTGAGCTGCGCCAGCGGGCCGTCAACGCCTTTCCCTTCCACGAAATCAAATCGCCGCAGCCGTATTTCCTTGCCTTCGACAAGTTGCAGCAAGTGCTCGTTAAACAATGTCAGATTGACTGCGTTGAGCGCCTCAAAATCATAGTCGCCGTTTTTATCCAGTGGCGTCAGGTGACGATCTACAAAGTAATTATCAAGTTCCAGCGTGAATGGACGCAGCCCAAATGCCAGCAGTTGGACTGACAACCGTTTGGCAAATGTGGTTTTACCTGAGGATGATGGCCCGGCGATAAGGACAATCTGTACACCGCGCGTCTCATGGGCCTCTCTAATCTCAGAAGCGATGTGGGCAATACGCTGCTCATGCAATGCTTCGGCCACCATGATCAGTTCAGTCATCTTGTCCTGACGCACCAACCGGTTAAGGCGACCAATATCTTCCACGCCCATACGCTGAAGCCAGTGATCGGCCAGATGAAAAACCTCGGTCAACTTCTTGTACGGGGTAATATCGCGTAACTGGTCTGGGGTTTCTGCACGTGGATACTGCAAGATGAAGCCGTCGTTGGCTTTTAAGATGCGGAAAAGTGGTAAGTAGCCTGTTGACGGCACCATATAACCGAAATAATAGTCCGTACGGTTTCGCAAAGTGTACAGCGTAAGTTCCTGACGGGTGCGCTGCTCCAGTAAGCGTACCTTGTCAAAGTCCTGTCGTTCCATGAACAGGTTTCTTGCCTCGTCCAACGGCACGACGCGTTTGGTAATGGTGTCATCATCAGCAACAATCTGACGCATGCGGGCATCTAGCTGTTGAAGTTCTTCTTCACTTAAGGGAGTATGATTGACTACCTGGCAGTAAAAGCCGCCATCAGGGACAGCATAGCTCACATTGACCTCAACACCCGGCCACAATTCATCCACAGCGGTGGTCATCAACAGAACGAGCGAACGACGATAAATGCGACCCCCGTCACTACTGGAAAGTTGGACTGCTTCCAGGCGGGTATCGGTTTCCAGCGGAAACATGAGCTCGCGAAGTTTGTTATCGCAGATGGCACCCATAAACGGGCTGTCATAGCGGTCAGGTTGCAAAGCCAGGGCAGTCTCAAGAAATTGCTCGATGCGCGTCCCAACAGGTCCTTCCAGCACCATTCCATCAGGAAAAGTTACGCGAATAGTCGTTCGTGGTTCTGATAAAGTGATTTGAGTTTGTTTTTCTACAGTCGTCATATTGTGGGTTGCTTACCAAAAGATGTTATAATGTGCTCTCTGCCAGTTTACAACCAATTCTGTGAAAATGAATGATAAATCCGATCCAGAGAACAAGCCTACAAGTCCTCTTGAGGATAATTTGGATGAGCTAACACCAGTTGATCCGCTCTCACCTTTTCAGACTGGCACGGTGGTGATTCAAAGGTCGAATCGCCTCTGGCGAGGAGGTTCTGATTCAGATGATCCCAAAGCAAAGCTCGGTGGTGCACAGAATATTGAGCTGGTGATTCGCGGGATGGCGGAGCGGATTTCTTTTGAAAAACGTTCGTCAGTCATTATTGGACGGATGGAACTGAAAAAGTCTTCTGCCGCTACACCGGATGTGGATCTGAGCTCATATGGTGCGGTGCAGCGGGGTGTTTCGCGTGAACATATCCGGCTGGAAATCAAGGAAGATCATCTGGTTGTCACAGATTTGGGAAGCACCAATGGCACTTTTTTGCGAGGTGAACGAATTGTGGCCTATACGCCCTATGAGGTTCATGATGAAGATGAAATTGTCCTGGGGCGCTTAAGCGTTCATATTCACTTTGGTAAGCAACGAAAGACCGAATCGAAATGACATTGGCTTACGAAGCCTACTTGCAAGAAATCCTCATTGATGAAGCAACCTTAAAAAAGCGTGTGATCGAGCTTGGTCAGCAAGTTTCCGAAGAATATGCTGATGTATCCAAGCTGCTGCTGATCTGTATTTTGAAGGGTGGGGTCATGTTCCTCACCGACCTGATGCGTTATATCACCGTGCCGCATGAAATCGATTTCCTGGCGGTATCGAGTTACGGACGTGGCATCCGTGCATCTTCTGGAAATGTTCGCATCGATATGGACCTGAGCATTCAAATCCAGGATTATCATGTATTGATCGTAGAAGACATTATCGACAGCGGCCACACATTGCGCTTTGTGATGGATGTCCTGCTGGCACGTAAGCCGGCCAGCTTGCATCTTTGCACACTGCTCAACAAGGCGTCCCGGCGCACGGTTGATATTCCGGTTGATTACGTTGGTTTTGAAATTGAGGACAAGTTTGTTTTTGGCTATGGGCTTGATCTGGATGAGAAATTTCGAAACCTGCCTTTTATCGGTGTTGTAAACGCGGATGCACTTTGAACCGATGTCTGATCTGACACCGCGTATTCCTCATCGGCCTTTGTTCTGGCCGGATTTTATTCTGGACTTACAGGATGTTCTGCCCAATTTGTCCGATCAACCAGTTTATGCGGTTGGTGGCGCTGTCCGCGATTCACTTTTACATAAACCGGTTCGTGATCTCGACTTGACTGTTGCTGGTCAAGGCATTCAACTGGCCCGGCGTATCGCCAATCACTTCAAGGGTGATTTCTTTACATTGGATGCTGAGCGAGATGTCGGTAGGGCATTTGTCAAAACCAACGAAGGTGGCCTTGTCATTGATGTGGCTGGCTTTAGAGGCGAAGATCTTTTGAGCGATTTGCTGGATCGCGATTTTACGCTGAATGCAATGGCTGCCGAGCTAACCGGCGATCCAAATCTTCTGGTTGATCCTTTGAATGGCGAGTCAGATATTCGAGCCAAAATTCTTCGGCAGTGTTCCTCTCATTCGATTGCTGATGATCCGCTTCGCGTTATCCGTGCGGTGCGATTGAGCATCCAGTTTGGCTTGCGTATTGAGCCGGAGACTCTCCGGTCGGCCAAAGCAGAAAGTGCGGCGCTTCAGCATGTTTCGCCTGAGCGCTTGCGTGATGAACTCGTAAAGATATTGGCGCTGAGTAAAGTGGCTGGAGCAGTGCGTGTGATGGAAGCGCTCGGCATACTGGCGATTAGCTTACCAGAAGTAAGTGCGCTTCAATCAGTCAATATGCCGGGTGAAAAATCGTCTAATGCATTTCAGTACACGGTGTCAATCGTTGACTATGTTGCCCAGATTGTAGCGGCTTTCAGTCCTAATCGGGGCGATAGTTCAGCATCGTTTGGCATTGGCGCGCTGGTGATGGAACTGGATTGCTATCGCCAGCAGATACGAGCCCATCTACAGAAATCGTGGCCGAATGATCGTCCTCATACAGCATTGATGGCTCTTGCCGCATTGATGCTGTTAAGTGGATATTCGCAACTTGAACCGCCATATCCTGACTATGAAGCGGTCAGCGCTTCTCTGGCAGAAGCGCGGGGTGACGCACTGCGCTTAAGTCGTGCCGAAAGTGAATATCTGGCACGGGTGCTGAGTGGGCTGGCTCATGTGCCTTCGACTCTGGATGATCTGCTGCTGCACCGCTTCTGGTATCGATATGAAGATGCTGGGGTTGATATTTGTCTGTTATCGCTAGCAAATTATCTGGCTGCCGCTGGCTCCAGGATTGACCAGGATGATTGGGTAGCTTATGTCGACCGGATGCGGCAAGTGCTGCAAGCGTATTTTGATCGTTATGAACAAGTGGTTGCGCCGCCATCTGTGATCGATGGCAACCGCCTCATCCAGGCATTGGATCTGAAACCCGGCCCGGCCATTGGACAACTACTGGAACTTATTCGCGAGGCGCAGGTTACGGGCAGTGTTCGTTCAGAAGACGATGCGATTGCTCTGGCTCGTGATTACCTCGATCATCAAAGGTAAGAGCTGGCTTCCTGCAACCGAAGTTCGGCATCTTTTAACGGGACCTCAAAGTGCGTACTCATCTCTGGGGGGTTATGTGCGCTCTTGCTCAAAGCCTTAATCATTGGTAACGGCATAATAAGCATTCTGGCGAATTTGCGTACGACTTCTTCATCAGGGACGAGGTCCTTCAGTTTTCGCGCCTGTCCCCAGGGGCTTTCGACAATATGGCGTGCCAGAAGCCGGGCCAGGGACATACGTGGCGAGTATTTTTCCTTCATCAAAAACCCGTAGGTGAGCTGTAAAATGTCGACTTCCTCCCACATCTCTGATCGGGGGTGTTGTAACATACTTTCGATGGGGATGGGTGGGGAGGTTATCTCAAAAATTACGATTAGCTCGTTTGCGATAATTTCCAACCGGGATAGGTTAGAGTCATTCACCTCTTGGCTCCGATGAGGTTTGTGGGTTTGGGCGATAAAAGATAAGGCGCGTCCTGCCGTATTGGCGCTCATCGGTGATATGCAGGTGTTTTAATTCAACTTCCTGCTGTTCAGACGGCGCGATCTGGACAATGATCAGCGCATCATCTGTCATCCAATCAGGATTCGCGTCCAGAGATTTGAGCGCCTCTATCCACAAATCTTTGTATTGTGGGGGGGCGATATAAATGATGTCGAAGGGTTCGGTTGGCTCGCTCTTGAGCAGTGCAAAGGCGTTTGTCCGCCGTATCACTGCGCTATCCGTGAGTTTTGTCAGTTCAAGATTTTCCTGGACTGTCTTGACTGCTAGTCGGTTGGTTTCGATAAAGAGTGCTTTGCGCGCCCCTCGGCTGAGCGCTTCAATGCCTATACTTCCGGTTCCTGCGAATAGATCTAAGAAATTCGCATCGACCACCTCACGCCCGATAATGCTAAAGCACGCTTCTTTTACACGATCCATCACCGGACGGGTAGAGTCGCCAGGGACCAGTTTTAAGCGCCGGCCTTTGGCCGTGCCGGCAATGACCCGTAAAGGCATCTTAAACTCCTGCTACGTTGACGGCTTCACGGACCGCGTGAATGTTGGATAACGGCGTTGAGATATAAATTGGGGCACCTGCCGAAAGAAGTAAACGTCGCCCGTTGGTCTGGTGGATTGCTTCGCGTGCCGCCTCACGAACGCTGGCAGGAGTGCCTTTGAGAATATGCGTAAGCGGTGATAACCCGCCTGCGACCGCACCGCGCACAAGGGATTTTCCCCGGCTCAAGTCCGGTTCCGCATGTTGATCCTGCCAGTTTATGATATGGACGTTAAAACCATCGACAAGTTTAAACATCGGTGCTTCTCCACCCACGTTCAGCACATTTAACCACCAGCGGGAAGGGAGTGAGTCAAGGATTTTGTGGTCGTAAGGCAACCCGAATGCCTGATACTCCTCTACTGACATCATATCATAATCAGCATGAGGTGTGACATAAAAGATCCCGTCTATATCCATACGTTTTAACGACTCAATGAACCGCAATGTGGTTTCTGTGAGCGTATTCAGACCTGTGTGAACCCGGTCCGGATTGGTCCTCATGTGGCGTAGGAGGATCTTATTTCCGGCAATTAGCTGTGCCTGCGCTAATGGATTGAATATGGTTTGAATGATCGGTGTGTCCTTGTCATTCAAACCACTTTCGATTAAACGCAAAGATTCCAGGTGCCGGCTTAATGCGCCGCGATAAGGGTCAAGTGCGCGCAGGTCTGTCCAATCAAGCGAGCGATTAATGATAGCGCGCTGACATTCTCTAGTACCTTCCAGGTCGCCATTCCATTGGTCCTGAATACCATAATCCATGACCAGAAATGTGTTAGAAGGCATCACGTTTATAAAATCCCAGTCGTAATTCTCCTGGAAAGCCAAAACGGCCTGGGCCAGGTCCGCTGCCCGTTGATCATCACCCGGCCAATAGCGCCATAAAGCAACCGGTACGCGATCTGTCTGCTCACCCGCAATCGATCGCTCAATACGCTCGCGTTTTTTCATGCTTGGTTATGCTTGAGCGACCTGAATTTCACTGATACGCTGGCTAATCATGCGGCTTAGCATCATAAAGCTGTCATCTTCTGGGGTTTTGATGTTGCTCTCGGCTTGCTCGGGTGTGCGGGTGGCTTCATAAACAGCCTTGGCTTTATTCACCAGTTCCAGTGTTTTCTGGAAGGTATGCATCGCTGATTCGGTTTTACCTGCCGCACGCTGCGCCAGCCCTAAACCGTAAGTCGCATCAATGTCTTCCGGATTTTGCTTCAGAATATTCTCAAACTCACTGATTGCGGCGTCGGCGCGACCTTCACGATAGTAATTCCAGCCGGTCGAGATGTTATCTGATGTGCTGTTGTTGTTTACCATTTCCCTTTACTCCTGTACGTGGTTGCGGGTGGAATTTTACATGCCATTGTCGCTGAAAACAAAAATTTATCCACCAATTCGAATATTTCCAGGCAAAACTAAGCTTGGACCAAGCTGATTACCATCGCTATCGAAGAAGATCAGACGGTCTGTATTATCGCAGACATCCCTGCAATCGTACACTTCGACCACGATCTCATAAAGCCCAGGCACAATCGTCTGTGAAAGTGGAATTTGATACTCATCAGTCACGTACATATAACGTCGCCAGCGGCTGGTCGGGTAATCACCGGGCGTATAGAACAGTGTTCGGTGCCAACGCGTACCCTGGTCGACATTCTGTAGATAGACCTGTGTACGGTAGTTCCCAGGGAGAGGCCGGATGGTCTGCCAGTAGAGTGTGAGATCAAGTTTTTCGCCCGGACGTAACCGCTGCGTATTCACACGGTAGGCGATAGCCTCCAGCCCGTTTTGTGTCCGGCTGCGGATCGAAAATGCTTGATCCAACCCATGCCCGGGTTGAGTGTGTAAGGTAAAAGGGGAGGATGGCGTAGCAAACAGCAGCAGGATGCCTCCGAAGCTGACCGCGCACACAGCAACTAAACGGGACTCAGCAACGGTCAATAACTGAAAATCAAGAGATAGCGGCTTGGGTGTACGTCTACGCCACCATGTAAGCAGCCCCCCACAGATGAGTGCGGCAGCGCTGATGATCCAGGCGCTTTCTCGATCCGGCGTTGTCCCAAAAGTCAGACGAAGCTCACCATTCATAGCAGGGACATCAACATACATGAGTCCACTGGCTGGATCACGGCCCGGAGCCAGGATTCGGTCGAGTGCATTGGCCTGCCACCCTGGGAAAAATGCGGTAAGGATATTCAAGCGCGTTGGGTTGTTTAACTGGACTTGGAAACGGTCACTATGTGTACTATGGTTGATTACGTTGAGCTGTGCGCCTGTTGAAATCGAATTGGGCGCGATTTTATTCACACTGCTGGATTGGTAGCCGCTGATTAAAAAGCGATTGGGGGTGATGTCTGGCGAGATGGTCGACGGAATGGGGGCGTCGGGTGGCAAAACAGCAATGCCTGAACCCTGCTGCTCGTAGAGAATTTGCTGCAATGCGCCGGTTTCACCGAATGTCTCCGGCCAGCGAGGAACTAACCCTGCCTGCTGCGCTAATGCCAGAATACTTACCAGCAGCACCGGCAAAAATAGCCGGCTGGCGGCGGGCTGCAAAAAGCTGCGTAGATACATTGTCCCCGAAGCCATGATCGCTGCGCACAATGTGATTACTGCTACAAGCCAGGTTTGTTCTTGAAATAAGGTGACACCTGCGATCGCCGTGAGAAGCCCCAGTCCACCAAACAGCCATAAAAACCCGGAGGCACGTCGAGCGAATAAACTGGTAACTAAGCCCACTGGTATGAAGATGAGTAACGGTAAACCCAGGCTGAATTGAGGCTTGGGAACCAATTCGTTGAGATCAACTGGCTGAAGCGGATTTATCAACGCTTGTATGCTCAGTACCGGCATTCGAAGTGTGTCACGTGGATACCAGTTGACTATATAATGT
>JAIOHN010000215.1 GCA_019912985.1 Anaerolineae bacterium
AACCAAAGCGATGAAGCGTGTCTCTGGTGGTATGAAGCTGGACCTGGCGCAGTTCCGCTCACTGGCAGCCTTTGCACAGTTCGGGTCGGACCTGGACGCAGCCACACAGCGGCAGTTGGATCGTGGTCTGCGGCTAACCGAGCTGCTCAAACAGCCCCAATATCAACCTATGTCGCTGTCTGACCAGGTAGCGTTGATTTTCGCCGGTACGCGCGGTTTGTTGGACACCGTGCCTGTGGACCGTGTTGGCGAATGGAAGCAGGAATTCCTGCGAGTGTACAACACCCAATTCGGTGACCTGGCGCGTTCGATCCAGGCCGATCCGGAAAAATGGGATGATGATGTCCAAGAACAGTTGAAGAATGCCATCGAAACCTTCAACTCGAACTGGAGCTAGCAGCGCCGCAAGGCAGAAAAGGAGGCGCTAAATGGCTACTGCTCGTGAGATTCAGAAACGTATTCGCAGTGTCAAAAACATTGCTCAGATTACCCGTGCGCTGGAGGCGGTTTCTGCCTCCAAGGTGCGGCGTGCTCAGGCGCGGGTGCTGGCTAGCCGTGCCTTTGCCGAAAAAGCCTGGGAGATTCTGCTGAATGTGCAGAATGCCAGTGCTGGTGGTGGGCTGCACCCACTGCTGACCGAGCGGACTGAGATCAACAATATCATGATCGTCCTGATTACCTCGGATCGCGGCCTGGCCGGTGCATTTAATGCCAATATCATCCGTGTTGCGCAGCGTTTTGGCGAACGCCTCGGCAAACCTGTCCAGTATGTGACACTTGGTCGTAAAGGCCGTGACTCGCTGGTGCGTGCGCGCCGAAATGTCGTGGCCCAATTCGCCGTTCCCGATAATCCTGGTGTTGCCGATATCGCCCCGGTGAACCGGATGGCGATTAACGCGTTCCTGAGTGGCGAAGTTGATGCGGTGTATATCGCTTATACCGATTTTATCAACACGCTGACGCAGCGCCCGGTCGTATTGGGCTGGCTGCCATTGATTCCGCATACCATTGAAGATCAGGTCGTGTCCGAATATATCAAGGATATTCCTTCAGTAAGTGATACCGTGGCTGACTATGAATATGAGCCAAGCCCGGAAGCGATTATTGACGAAATTGTGCCGCGTTTTACCCAACTCCAGCTTTATCAGGCGGTGCTGGAAAGCCAGGCCAGTGAGCATTCGGCCCGTATGGTCGCCATGCGCAATGCCTCTGAGAATGCGACTCAACTTTCTGGCGATCTGACCCTGGAGTACAACAAGGCACGTCAGGCTGCAATCACGGCGGAAATCCTCGACATTGTGGGCGGTACCGAAGCCCTACAGGCAGGTGTGGATAAATTGGCTACCGAAATTATGGATCGGTACGGCGAGATCTATGATTTCGAAGTGTTGCCTGATGCAGGTTCACGTTCGTGAAGTTCTCATAAACTAAAGCGATGCAAACAAATCTGGTGGCTGGATGCAAACCCGGCCAAGTAAATGAGGAGAAATAACAGGATGAGTGAAGTTCAGGGGCGTATTGCCCAGATCCTGGGCGCTGTGGTGGATGTGGAATTCCCCGAAGGCGATCTGCCCGATATTTTTGATGCGGTTCGCGTGCCGCGTGAAGGCCAGGAAGATCTGATTCTGGAAGTGCAGAATCACCTGGGCGGTAACATGGTGAAAACGGTCGCGATGGATACCACGGATGGTTTACAACGTGGTGTTCCTGCGTATGCCACAGGCTCACCCATCCGGGTGCCGGTAGGCGAAGCGGCGTTAGGTCGTGTGTTTAATGTGTTGGGCCGCCCGGTCGATAACAAACCTGCGGTACCTGATAACGAGCCGCGCCGCCCAATCCATGCTTCTGCGCCAAAGTTCGAAGACCAGTCTACCCAGATTGAAGTATTCGAAAGCGGTATGAAGGTTATTGACCTCGTCGCACCGATGACTCGCGGTGGTAAGACCGGCATCTTCGGTGGTGCAGGCGTAGGCAAGACCGTGACGATCATGGAGCTGATTAACTCGATTGCGACTCAGCACTCTGGCTTATCTGTGTTTGCCGGTGTGGGTGAGCGTACCCGTGAGGGAACGCAGCTTTACGGTGAAATGGAAGAGGCTGGCGTGCTCGAAAAACTGGCGATGGTTTTCGGCCAGATGAATGAGCCGCCCGGTGTGCGTCTGCGTGTGGCACTCTCCGGCCTGACCATGGCGGAATACTTCCGCGATGAAGGCAAGGACGTGCTGCTGTTTATCGACAATATTTTCCGTTACTCGCTGGCAGGTGCTGAAGTGTCGGCGCTGCTCGGTCGTATGCCTTCCGCAGTGGGTTACCAACCGACGCTGGCTGACGAAATGGGCCAGCTTCAGGAACGTATTACCTCCACGCGGCGTGGTTCGATTACGTCGATGCAGGCGGTGTATGTCCCGGCTGACGACTACTCTGACCCGGCCCCGGTGGCGGTGTTTACGCACCTTGATGGAACGATTGCGCTGGAACGCTCCATTGCCTCGCGTGGTTTGTTCCCAGCAGTGGACCCGCTTGGCAGTACCAGCAAGATTCTGGATCCGCTGGTGGTTGGCGAGGAGCATTATCGGGTTGCCCGTGAAGTGCAGCAGGTGCTCCAGCGCTATAAAGACCTTCAGGACATTATCGCCATTTTGGGTATCGACGAACTTTCGGATGATGACAAGCTGCTGGTCGCGCGTGCGCGTAAGATCGAGCAGTTCCTGACGCAGCCGATGGTGGTGGCGGAGCAGTTTACCGGTCGCCCTGGCCGCTATGTACGCGTGAAGGATACAGTTCGCGGCTTCCGCATGATCCTCGATGGCGACGTTGATCATATTCCAGAGCAGATGTTCTACATGGCTGGGCCAATCGAAGAAGTGTTGGAACGCTACGAAAACGCTCAGAACTAAGCGAAGTCTAGGAAAGAAGGCGACGAATGCCTATTCATGTTGAACTCGTGACCCAGGAGCGCAAGATCTTCGAAGAGCCGGAGGCCGATATGGTTGTTATTCCGGCAAGCGAGGGTGAGATGGGTGTCCTGCCACATCACGCACCGGTGCTGACGACGCTGTCTTTTGGCGAGTTGGTGATCCGCAAAGGCAATGCTGAAGAACGCTTCGCTGTTTATGGCGGGGTGGTGGATGTCCGTCCCGATAAGGTTGTCGTGCTGGCTGATCTTGCAGAGTCATCCTTTGCGCTTGATATTGAAGCAATTGAAGAAGCACGCACCAGCGCAGCCCAGATGCTGGAAGAGGGTTTGCCTGAAGAGCAAAACCGGGATGCAATCTTAGCGCTGCGCCGGGCAGAGCTTGGGTTAAGGATCCAGCGAAAGCTGCAATCCCGCTCTGGCCCCGTGATGCGGATTGTCGAACAAGAAGACTAACGCAGCTTTGTGGGTAAGTGATCAACGCCCGGACTGAGCGCTCAGTCCGGGCGTTGCTTTTGGCACATAAATCCGGTATAAGTGATCGGATCTTAAGCATTTGGAGTAGACGACATGGGCTTGTTCCAGAAAAAACTGGGTCTTGACCTGGGAACAGTCAATGTTTTGATTTATGAAAACGAGCAGATCGTGCTGCAAGAACCATCGTTGGTGGCACTGACTGTTGAAGACGAACGAATTGTCGAAATTGGACAGCCAGCACGCGAGATGCTGGGGCGTGTTGACGAAGAGGATATTCAACTTGTGCGCCCGCTACGTGATGGCGTGATCGCAGATTACGAAGTGACCGAGGCGATGCTGCGGCATTTCTTCAGCCAGGTGGCGGGACGTATTCGCATTTTCCGTCCTATTGTGATGGTATCGGTGCCTTATGGTGTGACCAGTGTCGAAAAGCGCGCGGTCCACGAGGCGACAATGGCGGCTGGTGCGCGCGAAGCCTATCTTATCTGGGAGCCGCTTGCAGCGGCAATCGGCGCAGGGCTGCCAGTGGGAACACCTGCTGGCGATATGGTCGTCAGCATTGGTGGTGGCATCACCGAAGCGGCAGTGGTCACGATGAATAACATCGTGCGCGCGGAAAGTGGTCGCGTGGGCGGCTTGCGCATGGATGACGCGATTGTGAGTTACATTCGCCGCAAATACAATTTGTCTATTGGTCAACCCACGGCTGAATCAATCAAGATTCAGGTGGGGGCGGCGGTAGATCTCGCTGAAGAGATGAGCATGGAAATCCAGGGCCGTGATAACGTGAGTGGTCTGCCACGCACCGTCTCTGTCAGCACGGGCGAAGTGGTTGAAGCGCTGGCTGAGCCGCTGGCAATGATCGCCGGAGTCGTGAAGTCCGTACTGGGCAATACGCCGCCTGAACTGGCGTCGGATATTATCGACCGGGGTATTGTGTTGACCGGCGGTGGTGCGCTGCTGCGCGGGCTGGATCAATATCTCACGCGTGAAACCGGCGTGCCGGTATATCGGGCAGATAATGCTTTGATTGCGGTGGCTGTGGGCGCGGGACGGGCGTTGGAGGATCCGGCCATTCTGCGGCGGCTGGCCCATATTACCTAGTGTTTCCGGTGAAACCCACCGGAAACCATTCCCCTGGCTATTCAACTAGAGATAGTAGGTCATGCGCTGAAGATGGGTGACCGGGTCGATGTATTGGACATGGACGTTATCCGGCACATTGAGGTTGATTGGTGCGTAATTCAGAATAGCGCGAACACCTGCTTCAATCAGCAGATCGGCCACAGCTTGAGCGCTTTCCGCAGGAACCGCTATCATGGCGATTTTGATTTTGTGTTCGCGGATGAATGTGTCCAGGGTGTCTGTGGATTGGACGGCGACTCCATCAATGGATTTACCGACTTTACTGGAATCAGTATCGAAAGCTGCCACAATCCGAAAACCACGTTCTGCGAATCCCCGGTAATGTGCCACTGCACGGCCCAGGTCACCAACACCAACCAGTGCGACTTCCCACTCCTGATCAACCTTCAACACCTGCTTCAACTGCTCGATAAGATAGGCTATTTGATAGCCTGTTCCCTGCTTGCCAAAGCCGCCGAAGTGGGATAGGTCTTTGCGGATTTGAGCGGAGCTAATGCCAAGCCGTTGGCCGAGTTCATGTGAAGATGTGACGTCACGACCTTCTTGTGCCAGGCGGGTCAGCGCGCGCAGATAGATGGGTAGACGGCCAATGACAATATCGGGAATGTTTGACGATAAAACGTTCGGCATAATTCCTGAGACTCCTTGGGCAGGTCGGGCGGTGCGATGTCGTTGTTTGTGAAACTTGATACTTTTTAACATATTACCATTAGTGAAGGGTTCACGCTAGTTGGCAATCTAAGGTACATATAAGCGTTAGTTGTCAGCCATCCGTAATAGTGCTACGATTAGGACAATGATTAACATGATATTGAGCTTTTTGAACGGTGCGAATTAAATGCCCGCTTCTAATTTTGAAAACTCCAAATAATGTCCCGGGGTTTACGCTGAGGAAACAAAATGAGCAAGGAAAAAACAGAAGAGACAAATCCCAACCTGGTTGCCGTACATGACAGCATGCTGGATGGCCTGGGACAACTTGCAGAATATTTCGGCTTTAGCAAAGTGATGGGCCAGCTCTATGGTTCACTGTTGATGAGTCCGCGTCCATTATGTCTGGACGATATGATGGACTTGCTCGATATTTCCAAAGCCAGTGTGAGCATGAACATGCGGACCCTGGAACATCTGGGAATGGTGCGGCAGGCATGGGTGCGCGGGCGTGGTGATCGCCGCAAGTTTTACGAGGCTGAGGCAGACTTCTGGCAGATTATTTCCAATGTGCTGAGCGGGCGTGAGATGCGAGACGTCGATCGGGCGTTGTCGATCATGAATCACGATGTTGATGTACTTAAAGAGTCGCTGCCGGATATGAGTGATGAAGATAAGGAACGGGCCTATCTGTATCTGGAACGGATACAGCAGATACGAGCGCTTTTCAAATTTGCGCAACTGATTATTTCCTCGATCCTGGCACGTGCGGGCGAGATGGACCTGGGCGACATCTCTGGTGTCGAGCTGCGGATCGACTCGGAGCCAGAACCGGGCAGTTAAGTTAGCCCTTGAAGGGCCTGCGGCCCTTGCTCTATAATTTGCTTGATTGGGGGAGTGGCGGAATTGGCAGACGCGCATGACTTAGGATCATGTCTCCCACGAGGTGAGGGTTCGAGTCCCTCCTTCCCCACTCTGATAACCTGCCAGAAATGAAAAGAAGGGCGAGAACGCCCTTCAAATCTACGCGACTATGATCATTCGCTCCACTGACTAACATGCTTCCTGGAGCGATTCTCCGAAAACCTTAACCCACCAAATCTGCGACCAACTGCTCGATATTTTCCTCGACCCAGAGGATGCCAACCGGTGCGCTGGAGTCTCCGGCATAGCGAACAATTTGCTTCCATTGATCTTCCCAACGGACCGATGTGGTGATCGTCGCCTGATCGGTGATGACTATTGTGTCATAGCGGTCCTGCCAGGTGAAGTAGCCTGAAAGCTGCGCGCGTTGGGCAATACTTTCGATCACCGCTGGCTCATTTTCGACCACATAAACACCGATTTCACTTACATTTGCATTTCCCATGTAGACCGTCGTGCCATCCGCATATAACGCGACACTGTACACCGGGCAAAGCCCAAAGCAAGCCGTCTGTTGCATTGTGATGATGGGGGTGTCCGTGCCATTGGAAATGCCGGTGAGATCGGTCTGAACACCGGTATAGCCTTGTATGCCTGCCATTTCGTCAACCCAGTGCTCAAGGAAGGACAGCGCAAGTGGCGCAGAGCTATCACCTAAGTAGTGGCTGATGCGATGCGTCTCGCCTTCACGTGTGACGGATGTGATCACCGTGGGCAGGTCGCTTACCGATTGTGTGTCGTAAGCTTCGTCCCAGTCAAAGTAACCTGCGCGTTCAAACGCGCCCACTATCAGCGCGACTGTTTCAGGGTCAATCTCAGCAGTTTGTTCCCCTTCCACATCAACAAAGCGTTCGCCGTTGTAGAGCACGGTTCCGTCTTCGAGAATCGTCACTGTATAAACCGGGCAAACGCCAAGACAGGCGGTGCGTTCCAACGTGATCGCTGCGTTAGCTTGGGAATCCTCCTGCGCATTAACCGATACCACACTCAAGACAAGGATGATGAAAAGGCCAAGGTATTTGAGTTTGTTCATCATGGTTTGCTGCTCCTTTGTACCGATATAGGACGATGCTTTCTACCAAAAAGTTCCAATAACGCATTCCAGATGCGGTTAGTAGGACAGCGTGAGAATTCGACAGTGAAGGTTGTGATTGTCGGTATGAGGTGACAAGAGACTGATCGCTCGTTGCCAAACGTAAGCGAGGGCCGTTGACTGGGATATTTTCGCCCCAGTCACGATCACTTGGACCTGATCGCTTACTGATTGCTCTTGTAGAGGTTTTTTCCTGGTTCCATGCCAATTTCATCGACATAGCACCAGATCCAGTGTTCTCCTGGCTGAAATGACTGCATAAGCGGGTGTTGGGTAGCATGGAAGTGCTTGGTGGCATGTTTATTTTTTGAACTATCGCAGCAGCCGACGTGTCCACAGATCAAACAAATCCGCAGGTGGACCCACCGGTCGCCCATCTTCAGGCACTCTTCGCAGCCCTGAGCACTCGGTGTCACTTCTCGTATCTGATCAAGATGGGTACAGATGATGTCATTCATCGATGGCTTTCCTTATGGGATACTCGAAGTAAGGGAATAGAACTGGTTCATCCGGCTTGTCTGATGTAAGGCAATCATGTTGAGCATCTTTAAGCATAGTCACGGACACCCTGCATGTCATCCGCGTTTTTACTTATTTCTGGATGATGCGGTTGAGAACCAGCCACCCAGTTTGCGTGTTACCCCTGAACGAGATTGTCAAATAGACGCTCGTGCTCTGTCCGGATACAAAGATCTTGAGCGAAGTTTAACCCGGCCTTGAGGGCTTTCGCCCGGGCCTCATCACTGACCACCATTAACTGAGCCCAAACGGTTTCTGCGCCAATGGCGATGGCTTCATCAACGATTCCAGGCAAAAACTGTGATTTCCGAAAGACATCGACAATGTTCACTTTTTCGGGAATTTCACTCAGGGATGCGTAAACATGCTCGCCGTCGATTTCCTCCAGGTTGGGGTTAACGCTATAGACAATGTACCCCTCTTGTTCGAGATAGGCTCCAACATCATAACTGGAATAGTAGTGATCATTGGAACGCCCCACGATAGCAATCACGGGTGAGTGGATCAATACCTCGCGGCGGGCTACCTCATTTTCATTTAAGTCTTCGCCTGTAATCATCGTTCTCCCTCTCATACGCAGTTTGTGATAGTCATACATCTTGTAACATATATAGTGTATCAGCGTTCCAAGAGTTGCACCTGTTGCAGAGTCAGTCAAAGGACAAGTGATATTTTTGGCGAGAAGTGGTATCCATGGTATCCGTCCGATGATTTGGTGATGGAGGTCACAGGTGTCATTTCATTTGCAACTTTAGAATGAAGACAATGGAAACCGCTTGCAGATTACTCTCAAAACTGATTCCCGCATCCGAAGCAGCGTGATATTGCATAGGACTATTTAAACAATGGCAATTATTGAACAGGACTTTTTAGCACTTACCTCAGATCTGGATACTGCCGCTTTTTGGGCCGAGAATGACCCATGTTGGATGCCAACAACCAGTAAACCACGCTGCGCCCTGGAGTTTTCGCCGGATGATCACTGGTTGTTCGAGTTTCTCGGGGTTCAATCAACGGTGCGTTATTACCAGGACAAAGATTATCGTGATCAGCTGCATCGCGCCGCCAACGAGATCACCCGGCAGTATGTTGGCAAAACCTTTTTTGACGAGGATAGCTGGCAGCACCAACCACACCGAATTGAGAATCTGTTTGACTGTGTTTTTTCCAACACTGAGGGCGCTACTCCCTGGCTGACACCTGCTACAGATGACCCTGACGAGTTTGCGCGCATTCTTGCTAAAGCTGAAGCGAGGGATATGGAGAAGTGGACTTTTCCAGAGCCGTTCCTGCAAGAGTGGGAAACTCGCAAATCACGCGGTGATGCCATGCCCCGGTTGGGAACAGGCAGCCGAGGGCCAGCCACGATTATGACCTCCGTGCTGCACCCGGAGACGGTCTTTTTCTGGATGTACGATTATCCCGACTTGATGCATCGTTTCCGCGATATCCTGGCGCAGAAAATGGTGGAGCTGAATCAGGCGCTGCGCACATTTAGTAACAATCGCCAACCCGGTTGGTGGATCACGGATGACAACAGCGCGCTCTTTAATCGCAAGTTGTATAACGAGTTTTGCGTGCCGGTGCTGGAAAAGGTTCTCAATACATTTGCGCCCGGTGATGCAGAGCGCTATCAGCACTCGGACAGCGCGATGGGACATCACCTGGATGCACAACGTGAGTTGGGGATCAACATGGTCAATTATGGGCCTGAAGTCGATGTCGCGCTGATTCGCGAAAAAATGCCGGATGCCATCATTAAAGGCCATATCCCGCCGTTTCTGCTGCGTAATGAATCTCCAGACGTGATCCGCGCGAAGGTCGCCTCGGACTTTCAGATCGCTGGGTATGATGGGCGTCTGGTGATCGCCACGGCAGGGTCGCTGGCAGCAGGGACAGGCGTGGGGCGGATGCGCTGGCTGATGCAGGTCACGCAGGAAGAATGCCGCTATGACTTGCAGGTTTGAATAAAACACTCCTGGCACCATCCTGCGGCCAGATACATCATCCATAATAGATTGAGCGCAAACTTGATCGGTGAGCTGTCAAGTGTGGTAGAGCCGAACGTTGATTTCCCTGACTCTTTCGCGTACAATGCGGAGCTATCAGGCGCTTTGCCTCAAGGACTCCGTACGAGTCGCTGCAAGTGGGTGATCCGGGATATGGACGAATGCTTCTACCGCACTGGATAATATCCCCTTTCTCCTGAAGATCAGAGGCGCGGTCAGCGCCTTTTTGTTCTAATACAAATTTTATGGCATCAAAAATTACACTGATGCTATAATCAAAATGTTCTATAGCCTCAACCAAGGAATAGCGCACTTGAACGTCCAAACTGAACGATTAGCAGATCATACTGCCCGGTTTACTGTTGAAGTTGAACTGGAGCGGCTGGAAGAAGCCAAGCGAGTTGCAGCCAAGAAAATTGCCAAGCGGGTGAATATCCCTGGTTTCCGCAAAGGTAAGGCCCCCTATCGTATCCTCCTCAATTATGTTGGCGAGGCTGCCATTTTAGAGGATGCGCTGGAAGTGCTGGGGAATGAAGTCTACAAAGATGCGCTGGATCAGACGGATATTGAGCCGTATGGTCCGGGATCGTTGGAAGACTTCGGCGTGGAGCCACAACCCACATTTAAGTTTGTCGTTCCGCTGCAACCGGTGGTTGACCTGGGCGATTATCGCGACATTCGTGTTGAATATGAAGCGCCCACGGTGGAAGACAAGCAGGTTGAGGACGGGCTGAAGAACCTGCAAGAACAGCATGCGCTTGTCGAAGAGAGCCAGCAGCCTGTGGCGGCTGATAACCGGGTGACGGTTGACATTGTGGGTGAAATCCTCGAAGACGAAGCCGAATCGGAAGCAGACGCCGACGCTGATGCTGAAGAAGCGGAATCGGGTGAAGCAACCGAAGCTGAGGAAGAAACGGCAGACGAGGCAGATCGTCAGATTTTTGTTGATCAGCAAGATGTCGTGTTCACGCTCACGGAAGACAATGAACCAGCGCCGGGATTTACAGACGCACTGGCTGGTGCCACGGTTGGTGAGCAGCGTGTGTTTGAACTGACTTATCCCGAAGATGAAGAAGAATTCCAACAGCTTTCTGGCAAACACGTGCGCTTTGATGTGACCGTAAAGAAGATTGAGACGGTTACACTGCCTGCGCTGAATGATGAATTCGCGGCCCATGTAACCGAAGATGAAGATGAGCCGCTTACGCTGTTGTCACTGCGGATGCGCATCCGTGAGGATTTGCAGAAAGCAGCTGAAGAAAACGCGACCAACGAATACAGCGAGAAAGTGCTGAACCAGATTATCGAGGGTTCGACGATTTCCTTCCCCGAAGCACTGGTTGATGATCAGGTGAATCATCTGCTCCAACACGTAGACATGGACCTGCGCCAGCGTGGGCTGACACTGGAAGATTACATGAAGGTCACCGGTAAGTCGCTGGATGACATGCGCTCGGACTATCGAGATAACTCTATCGAGACGATTAAGCGCTCGTTGGTCATTCGCGAACTGGTACAGGCTGAGAACGTTGAAATCACCGACGAGCGGATGTCCGAAGAAATTGACCGGATTGTTGCCCAGTTTGGCGAACAAGCGGAGCTGTTCCGCTCGATGTATGATCGTCCGGACATGCAGGATAACTTGAGAAGCGACCTCTTGAATCGGCTGGTATTTGAGCGAATCGCACAGATTGCGAAGGGCGAAGCCCCAGCATTGACGGCGCAGGAAGAAAACGCAGAAGACGCAGAAGCGACCGTCACGGAAACCGAGACAGCCGAAGCAGCACCAGAAACAACTGACGATGATGTGGCGGCAGAAGAAGGAGAGTAAGGTTCCGATGGACAACATCTATAATGTAATCCCGATGGTGATTGAGCAGGGAAGTCGGGGCGAACGTGCTTACGACATTTATTCGCTGCTTTTGAAAGAGCGTATCGTGCTGATGGGTACGCCGATTAATGATCAGGTTGCGAATCTGATCGTTGCTCAGTTGCTCTATCTGAATGGTCAGGACCCTGAGCGCCAGATCAATATGTATATCAATTCCCCCGGTGGTGTGGTCTATGCCGGTATGGCGATTTATGATGCGATGCAGCAGATTTCTGCCCCAGTGAGCACTGTTGCTCTGGGTCTAACCGCCAGCTTCGGCACAGTGCTGCTGACTGCTGGTGCGCACGGGCTGCGCTACGCGCTGCCAAACGCGACCATTCATATGCACCAGCCGTTAGGCGGGTCGCAGGGCCAGGCATCAGACATCGTGATCCAGGCGAATGAGATTATGCGTCTAAAAGAGCGTCTGATTGATGTCTTTGTGCAGCATACCGGGCAGGATAAAGAGGTCATCGAGCGTGACCAGGACCGTGACATTTACTTCAGTGCGCATCAGGCAGTGGAATATGGCTTGATCGACACTGTTCTGGAACCGCAGAAATTAGGAGTGAATAGCTAGTGGCACATGGATTCCCTGGGGAGCAACGGTGTTCGTTTTGTCGGCGAAGCCATGACGAAGTCGAACGGCTGATTGCCGGACCGGATGGTGTATTCATCTGCAACTACTGCGTTGACCTGTGTCAACACATCCTGATGGAAGATGAGACGCCGAGCACTGATTACGACTCGGACTTCGAGATCGAACACCTCATGGCCCCCCGTGAGATCATGGCTCACCTGGATGAATATGTGGTGGGTCAGGAACACGCCAAGCGCGTGTTAAGTGTAGCGGTGTACAACCACTATAAACGTATCCAGTCCGACCGCAAGAATGATGAGGTCGAGCTGGAAAAGAGCAATATCCTCATGATGGGGCCAACCGGCAGCGGTAAAACCCTGCTGGCGCAAACACTGGCCCGTATTCTGGATGTGCCGTTCTGTATCGCAGATGCGACTGCACTCACTGAAGCGGGTTATGTCGGTGAGGATGTAGAGAATATCCTGCTGCGTTTAATTCAGGCAGCGGATGGGGATATCGCGCGGGCTGAGAAGGGCATCATCTACATCGACGAGATCGACAAGATTGCGCGGAAGTCCAACGACAATCCGTCGATTACCCGTGATGTGTCAGGTGAAGGTGTACAGCAGGCACTGCTGAAGATTATCGAGGGTACGGTTGCCAATGTGCCGCCCCAGGGTGGCCGCAAGCACCCGCACCAGGAATTCTTGCAGATCGACACCAGCAATATTCTGTTTATTTGCGGTGGAATGTTCGACGGTCTGGAAGATGTGATTGCCAAGCGTGTCGGTGGCAAAGGACGTCTGGGTTTCCTCGAGCAGCCGGTCACGCGGACCAGTGACAGCGCTTCGGTGCTCCTGCGCAAGATCAGCCCTGAGGATCTGATGATGTTCGGCCTCATTCCGGAGTTTGTGGGCCGCCTCCCTGTCCTGGTTGGTGTGGAACCCCTGGACCGGGAAGCGTTGATCCGCATTCTGGTAGAGCCGAAAAACGCACTGACGAAGCAGTACCGGCACCTGCTGGAACTGGATGGGGTTGACCTGGAGTTCGATAGCGCTGCGTTGGATGCCGCTGCTGAGATGGCGATGTCTCGTGGAACCGGCGCACGTGGTTTGCGCTCAATTATTGAGAGCACGCTGCTGGATGTGATGTTCGAGACGCCAGGCAGCGAGTCCATCCGCAAGGTCGTGATTACGGGCGAAGCCATTCGTGGTGAAAAACAGCCGCTTATCTTTGGGGATGGCGATGTTAAGCTGGAATGGCAGGCAGACGGCAAGCTGAAACCAGCGGCTTGACTATAACGCTTCAGATTGCAGCCAATCAAACATGAACCAACAAGCGACCTCTTGAGAGGTCGCTTTTGCTTTTCTAGGTGAGCATGGGGACGCGGGCGTATTCGCTGGCCTGTCGCTCGAAAGCCAGCGCTTCCAGGCGAGTTGCCCCTTCCAGGGCGCTGCCCCAGTTGCAGGGGATGGCATACTGCGGGCGCATCATTCGCACCACCTCAACCGCATCTTCGAGGCTCAACGTACCGTTGCCGTCAATCGGGAGGATCGCAATATCCGGTTTGATGGCGTTCATCTCGGGGATGATTTCTGTATCGCCCGCATAGTAGATGTCGTAGTAGTTGAGGGAAATGATGAAACCGAGGCCGCCATCGGCCTGGGGGTGCCGCCAGTCATTAGGGGAGTAGGCCGGAACTGCTTTGATTGAGGTCCGGTCGACACTGAGGCTTTGCCAGGGGCGTAGAACCGTGGTGTCTCTGATCTCCTGAGCAACTTTGTCATTGCTGATAACGATGGTATCGGGGCCGCGAAGTTTTTCAATATCAGCCTGGGAGCAGTGATCATAGTGATCATGACTAACTAAGATGATGTCAGCATGGAAGATGGTCCGTGGTACGCGCCAGGGATTAATATAAATGAGAGGTGGACCCTGGATCAAAAAGCTGCCATGCCCAAGCCATTGAATGCGATCAATCATAAAACTTGCCTCTTCGGATATTTGAATCAGATTCCTTCCCCACAGAGCGTACTTTACCGCAAAGTATGTGCGCGCTCAAGTGGTAGGCGAATGAAGGTACCGCTTTGAAGCCGTGCGGATGATTCAGAAATTCGATCTTGTGTAGATGATTAACAAGGAGGACGAGCCAAGAGGGGTATTTTGTATGGGTTGTGTCCTCACTTTAGGCTGCTGTATAATGAAATCAGGCTGGTTTTTCAGAATTCATGTACAGGGTCACACGCTGGTTATAATCCTCTAACTATTGATGTGATTGCAAATTCTGTCGGAAACCAGACCGTGGTGCATGGTATCATGACTCATGTATCAATCCGATCATCCCGATAAGATCTTGAGAGATAAGAACCTATGACTGATCGACCGGTTCCTAATGTGCAACGCCCAACCTCTATCAAAAGCCTGAGCGGTCAACGCCCGGAGAGCGCGCCCGGCAGCCAGTGGACACCGCCACCGCTGACCTCAATTGCCGATACTGGCCTGAGTATGTTGAATATTGCCGATCTGGCTTTGAAAGTTTTGTATTACGGTGGTGTGATGAGCGGCCAGCGCATCTCCGAGATTGTAAAGCTGCCGTATACCGGTGTACTTGATCAGGTAATGGAGTTCTTAAAACGCGAGAAATTTGTCGAGGTACGTGGGTCGGACGGCTTTGGCGAATCAGCATTTCGTTATCTCATCGTCGAGAAGGGGTCCGAAAAAGCGCGCGAAGCCATGGAGCGTTCGCAGTATGCGGGTCCAGCGCCTGTGCCGCTGAAAGCATACATCGAATCTACCAGTGAACAGAATCGTAAGAAGCTGGTGGTCCATCGTGACGATCTGCGCAAGGTCATGACCAACCTGATTATCGAAGATGAAATGCTGGATCGGATTGGCCCGGCAGTGAACTCTGGC
>JAIOHN010000216.1 GCA_019912985.1 Anaerolineae bacterium
GTGTAATGGTGAATCATGTCGATTGCCTCTTCAGTCACATCGACAGTGTGATCTTCGGGGAAAGCAACGCGATCCACCGCCACATGCATCATGGCCGCCATGATTTGCAAATTACGATGCCCGACTATGTGACCTGGGTATTCGCCACGTTCTATGCGTTCAAGTTGGTCTTTGACGACGAGTTGCTTCCGGCGCAGATTGTTAAGATCAAGCGAGAGGTAATACTGCATCGACTCTGCAATCTGGTCATCCGTAAGCTTGGATAGATCATGTGGGTATTCCATCACTCCCCCTCACTCTCTGGCTTGCGCTCCCACCAATCCGCATTGACGTAGACCACCCAAAAATGCTCATCCTGCTCGACATCATAGATCCAGCAGGAATCCTCCCCACAGCAGGCCAGACACTCACCACAGGACTCGCAATAATCCTCACCGCACACTGGCGCAAGATTGGCTGTCCCCATGAACTCGTCTGTCTTCTCGTCGTAGATTGAGGCTTTCATGGTTTTGAATCTCTCTTCTCCAATGCTTCAATCGCAATTCGATAGTTTTCTTCGCCGAGCGCCTTGAGCAGTTCCGGGGCAGATTGCATCACCCTGAGTACACAAGCTGGCGTTGCGAAGTTCTTGCCGGTTTTTCCTGGTCGCAGTTTGCGGCCACAGCCACACACGCACTTTGCCATCACTTCCCCTCGCTCTCATCTTCGTCTGGCGTGTACGAAAACCCAAAATACCCTTCGCAGACATCGCACCAGAACTCTGCCTCATTGATCGTCACGCCTAGCTCCGTCGCCTGCGCCTCGCTGGTGACTTGAATGCTATTCCCCGCGCTATCTTCCTCCCAGCAGCGGAAATGGTCGAAGTGGGTCGCCCGACTGCCACACCAGAAACACTGTTCTTTGCTCATGTTTAGCATCCTCCCTTGAGAATCGCGCTTATTGGAATTTGTTCAAACAGCGACCCAATCCGGCGTCATAAACGTGTTGATGTGTCCGCATTCTTCACAGGTATAACGGCGCAATCCTTCAGGATCGTCTTTTTGGAGCGAGTCAAAATCCCATTCGCTACGTCCGCACTTTTCGCACACATGTTTGAACAATGTGGCACGTTCAACGGGCGGCGGTGCATCATCACCCAAGAAATTCTTGAGGCGATACACTGCACTACCAAGTGCTTGCGACCAACCACATGCGAGGCCATAGCTATAACTGTCTGGATTTCGCTGCGATCGTTTCGCTGCACGCTGCATCTCAAATCTTCGCTGCGCCAGTTCGTCACGAATAGCACGAATAGCCTTGCGCCATTCATCCATCATCCAATTGTGATTATTGATCTCAACTTCAAGGTTGATTTCAAGCCACTGCTCATAGGTAATGTCGTGACCTGTTTCCCGCCACTTCTCATACCGTTCGCGTAAATTAATCTTTTCTTCCATCTCTCATCCCTTCAGGCTACAGAAATCAGGTTACTGGGCCTTATAAAAGGTTCGTCTGGATGATCAGTTCATCGTCGCCAATGACACTGATCTGGTCGATCGGCACATCAGCCCGGATGTGATTCTCAGCTTCAAGACCCCCTTCCCATCCATCCGGCCAAGTATTTTCAGCCCATAGCTGGCGGATCCGTGCTTCCTCTTCAGCGTTCACGAGATCGACCCCGGCACGTGCCTGGATGTCAAGCAGGCGTTCAAGACCACGCGCACGTGCTTCCATCGTGAGCGGCCCCATACGCTGGCCGTTCTTGGCATAGCGTCCGGCTTTGGTGCGCTCTGGTGTGGCTTTGCGAATGCGGCTCTTCGGCTGCTTAAGCGCTTCCAGTAGTGGACGGATTTCCAGCAATGGCTTGAGCGTGGCATCCTCAGCGATCATGTTCTCAAGCGCCACGTCGCGGCTGGCGAGCATGCAACCAATGCAACCGGTGCGGGCATCGCCATCACCGTAGGCAGCGGCCACCTGCGCCAGATAAGGAAAGCCATGGTCATAGAAGTAAATCCAGTCCCAGACGAAGCACAGACGCCAATGTACCAGCGGCGCGAGCGTGTCGCTGATAGATTCACTGCTCATCTGCTGGAACCACCCCTGTCCACATTCGCCTTTATTGCTGGTGCAGCTGATGGCAATCCGCTGATCGCGCACGGCGCTTTCACCCAACCGTACACCGGTAATCTGTAGAAAGCGTTGACCGTGTTCCTGGTGCATGTCGTTGAGCGCGGCCATCATGGGCTTGATCTTGATGCGCTCGGTACACCAGCGAAAGGTATTGGATGGTGGCGGGACGCCTCGCCCGAGCATGTAGACATAGAAGCGGTGGTCAATTTCCGGCAACACCACACGGGCATCAATTCCACGCTGGCGAAGGTCATCCAGGAAGCGCAGCGCGGTGAGATTGAGGACTGGCAGCTCTTGCCGGGTGTCGGCATAGAGCACGGTCAATGTCTCGGGCGCTTGCACCCGCCCGCTCCGGATGGCCCACACGACAAAGCTCACAGTTGCGGTGCTGTCTTTGCCGCCACTGTAGGCGATGGACCAGTGCTTATAGTCCTGGCCGTAGGCGTTGAGTGATGCGATCGAAGTCTCAATCGCTTCATCCATAGACATACGCTGGTTTTCCAGCAAGGACGGCTGTCGGTTGTTCATAGTTAATCCCCTGTGGCTTCCGCTAGCGCGTCGAAGAGCGTTGGTTGAGCTAATTCAAATGCTTTGTCATTGAGGTATTTCACCCCGATCTTGTGGTATTCCGGCTTCAGCTCGGCACCCACAAACTTGCGATGCATCTCAAGCGCTTTCACCCCGGTTGAGGCAATGCCACCGAAGGGGTCGAAAATCACGTCACCTGGATTGGACTTCCATTGAATGAGTCTGCCAATCAGACCCAGCTGCAATGGGCAGATGTGACGCTCATCCTTATCGGCTTTCGCCACCAGGTAGTTAAGCACATCCATCTGATTGATGTCTGACCAGACCAGCGGCACGGTGACATCCGTCCAGTTGGGATTGGCATATTCCTGCCAGATGGGTAGGGCTTTATCCACCCGCCCATTGGTGCCGCGTTTGGGATATTTGGGATAACGGTACTCGGCAATCTCACTATCACCGTAGTAAGTGATGTCGAGCGGGTCGTGTGTAACGCGGTGCTCGGTATCGCCGCCGGGCTTCTGGAAGATGAGCACATAGTCTGGCAGGCCGGTGCGCAGGATTTCCGCCCGTTCCCGCCAGTTCTTGAACAGCAACCCATGGCTGTTCGTCTTTTCCATCTCGACCACCGGGTCTTTTTCAACCGTCACGCGCGATTGCAGCACCCATCCAGCGCGCCGGTAGGCTGCGCTGATGTCGTCACTGAAGGGATCAATGCCCATTACCCCATCGCGGTTCTGGAAAAGCGGTAAATCCTTCACATGAACGGCACAGCAGCGCCCTGGACGCGTGATGCGCAGGTTCTGCTCGATTACGAAATCCATGTGCGCCAGGAACTCAGCCTTATCTGCCGCGTTGCCGACATCCGCCGCCTTATCGCTGTAAATGTACAGGTTCCCGAAAGGGATCGAGGTGATTGTGAGATCGACTGAATCATCCGGCAGACCGAACATCACCTCGACACAATCCCCCAGATGATAAGTCCAGTCTTTGCCCGCTTCTTTACCTGTCTCAGTCTCACTAAATATCGGGCGATGCCCTTCGCGGAAGAGACCATATTTACGCATGGCCGCGTTCATCTCTTCCTGCATCTCATCAAAGGCAGCCTGTTTCTCATTGAGTAGTGCCATCACATTTCCCTCGCTGTCGGAATAAACCATGTGGATGTGGGTTTCACGTGCCTGGCCGTAGCGGTGAATGCGGCCAATCGCCTGATAGGTGCGTTCAAAACTGAAGGATGGCGGCAGGATCATCTGGTTGCAGTGCTGCCAGTTGAGGCCGAAGCCTGCAATCTCAGGCTTGGTGATGATCATGCGATTCTTGCCCGTGCTGAAGTCGTTGAGCCGTTTGCGCTTCATATCACGGTGGTGACTACCACGGACCTCGAGGGCGTCTGGAAACGCTTTTAAGACGGCATCTGCCTCGAAGTCGGTATCACACCAGATGATGACCGGCTCATCCGGCGGCAGTGTGTTCACGATTTCACAGATCTTCTCTACGCGCTGGGGAAGAACTTCACGTTTGACCTTCATGAAGCCGGTGGCAGATGGACTGTCATCCGGCAACAGTTTGCCATTGGCCCAGGCGCGTTCAATCGTTTCCTGGCTGACACCCATCCGGTGATCATGCACATGCATGGTCGGCAGATCGTAGCCGGGCATGTCATACTCTGGCCCCAGATCGCGCGGATGACTGATGCAGACCGCCCACGACGTAAGCCAGCGCCAGAAGTCTTCCCGGCCATGGTGTGCCAGGCGCGCTTTACGAGCGACATCGCCCTCACCCACAAACCACCTCGCCAGCATATCCTTGAAGTGCATGATGCCGAGGAACATGGCGTGATTGCCAAATTCCACGAAATCATTCGGGGCTGGGGTGGCACTGTAGCACAGCCGGTATGGGGTATTCTCGAAAAGCTCAGTCAGATTGAAGAATGTTTTGGTGTAATGTTTGAGGATCGAGGAATTGTGAACCAGCATTCCCGCTACAGCGAAAGATGGATGTCGTGTTCCGCCAAGGTCATAGAAATAGAGCTTTCCATCGGCATCCCGGAATCGATCCAACTCAGGATGTCCCAGTTCCAAAACCTCAATACCTTCCACCCCATAGAACGAAGCTTCTGGTCTTTCTTTGCATCCTGTGTTTTGCGACTGCGATGTGAGTGACCATCCACTTCGATACATACTTTGAGCGCGACGTTCGCTAAATCGAGCTTGTAGTGCGTGGGATACCCGGCTTGACGTTTCCCCAGTGATAAACTGTATTCCGCCTGCCAATTGCTCCCAAGTACAGCCAGCAGCTTCGATTGCGGTTCGGTCATTCCCGTTCCATTGCCCCCACGCACGGAAGGTTTGTGGTTCATGGTTTTCAATCGGGATGAAACCCTGGCGCGTGTCTTGGGACTGCTCATCGGTTTGAGATTGCGAATGCGGTTTAATTCGGTCTCTGCTTTCGGATTGCCGGATTTGAACCAAGCTGATTTCTTTGCCCCACGTTTCGCAGCCACTTCCGGGGTATGAACT